>CAYRBQ010000679.1:0-2514 GCA_964422305.1 uncultured Reyranella sp.
TTCCTCGACGGCGGCACCTCGCGCACCGATTTCGGCCTGTCCGAGGGCGGCCCGCGCCTGGTGGTGACGCCGCTCGGCGTCTTCGACTTCGAGCCCACGAGCAAGGCCATGCGCATCAGGTCGCTGCATGAGGGCGTCACGCTCGACGAGGTGCGCGACAACACCGGCTTCGATCTCGTCGTGCCGGCGAAGATCGAGCGCACCGCCAACCCCGACGCCGAAGAGCTGTTCCTCCTGCGCCGCACCGTCGACACGACCGGCGTGCTGGCGCGCAAATTTCCCTGGCCCAAGGCCCACTGAGGTTCGACCGATGAACAACTACCATTTCGAAGAACACCACCTGCTGCTGCGCGACCAGGTGCGCAGGATGGTCGAGAAGCACGTGGCGCCGATCGCCTCGGAGATCGACGAGAACAACCGCTTCCCCGAGGAGCTGGTGGAGATATTCGGCGACATGGGGCTGCTGCAGCTCTGGGTGCCGGAGGAATATGGCGGGCCGGGCGCCGATCTCACGTCGGTGTGCCTCGTGAAGGAGGAGATCGCCAAGGTTTCGGAGTCGGCGGCGCTGCTGGCCGCCAACAACTCCTTCGGCCTCATCCTGCCGATCCTCAATTTCGGAACCGAGGAGCAGAAGCGCCACTATCTCGGACTGTCGGCCAAGGGCCGCACACTGACGGCAGTGGCCATCACCGAACCCGGCACGGGATCGGACGTCTCGTCGATGAAGACTCGCGCGGTGCAGGACGGCGCGAGCTGGGTCCTGAACGGCGGGAAGATCTACATCACCTTCGGCTCGGTGGCGCACTTCATCCTGGTGTTCGCGCGCACCAGCGAAGGCAAGGGCGCCAACGGCATCTCGGCCTTCATCGTCGACACCAGGACGCCCGGATTCTCGTTCGGCAAGGAGGACCGCAAGATGGGCATCCGCGGCGTGCCCAACGTGCCGATCTTCTTCGACAATGTGCGCATCCCAGCCGAGAACATGATCGGGCCCGAGGGCCAGGCCTTCAAGACCTGCATGCGCATCCTCGACCTCAACCGGCCGACCATCGGCGCGATCTCTTGCGGCCTGGCGCAGGGTGCGATCGACCAGGCGGCCGCCTACGCACGCGAGCGCAACCAGTTCGGCCGGCCGATCGCCGAGTTCCAGGGCATCCAGTTCATGCTGGCCGACATGCAGATGCAAACCGAGGCGGCGCGCTGCATGCTCTACGACTGCACGCGCATGGCCGACCGTGAGGAATGGGACGGCTTCTCGGCCAAGGCGTCCATGGTGAAGTGCTTCGCCAGCGACACCGCCATGAAGGTGACGACCGATGCCGTCCAGATCTTCGGCGGCGCCGGCTACATGCGCGACTTCCCGGTCGAGCGCTTCATGCGCGACGCCAAGATCAACCAGATCTTCGAGGGCACCAACCAGATCCAGCGTCTGGTGATCGCCCGCCACATGCTGCACGGGTGACGCGATGGCCGCTTCAAAGAAGCTCGTCGACCTCGACACCGCCCTCTCCGTCGTCAGGGACGGCATGACGCTGGGCATCGGCGGCTGGATCTTCCATGGCCAGCCGATGGCGCTGGTCCGCGGCCTGATCCGCAAAGGCGTGCGCGATCTCACGCTGGTGCCGGCACCCGGCAGCGTGGCACCCGACATGCTGATCGGCGCGGGCTGCGTGAAGGAGACGGCCTGCGTCTTCATCAGCTTCGAGCATCTGGGACTCGCCCCCAATTTCCGCCGCGCCGCGCAGTTGGGCGCGATCAAGGTGCTGGAGATGGACGGGCCCGGCATCGCCGGCGGCCTGCGTGCCGGCGCCTGCGACCTGCCCTACGGGCTGATCCCCGACCTCGGCACCGACCTGCCGAAAGTCAATCCGGCTGGCTATCGCAAGGCGCGCATCCAGGAAGGCGGGCGACCGCTGCTCGAAGTGCCGGCGATCAAGCCCGACGTCGTCTTCCTGCATGGCCAGCAGGCCGACGAGGAGGGCAACGTGCAGTATTTCGGCGCCGCCTACTTCGACCTGCTGATGGCGCAGGCGGCCAGGCACGTCATCTGCTCGGTCGACCGCATCGTGCCGTCGAGCACGGTGCGCCACGATGCGCGGCTGACCAAGATCCCCTCGGCCTTCGTCGATGCGATCGTCGTGGCGCCGTTCGGCGCCCATCCTGGCGGCAGCCCCGGCCTCTACGACCAGGACGAGCGCCATCTCAAGGCCTACGTGGCGGCGAGCCGCGACCAGGCCGACTTCGACGCCTACCTCGCGAGCCACGCACGCGGCGGCGAGGATGCCTATCGCGAACGCATCGGCGCCAAGGCGCTGGCCGGTCTCACGTCGGGAGGCGCGCCATGAGCCAGGATTTCGCCCCGATCAAGCGCAAGCGTCTATCCGACGAGGTGTCGGCGCAGATCCAGGTGCGCATCGCCTCGGGCGAACTGCGCTCGGGCGACAAGCTGCCGCCGGAGCGCGAGCTCGCCGAGAGTTTCGGCGTCAGCCGGGGCGCGGTGCGCGAGGCGCTGCG
>CAYRBQ010000680.1:0-2511 GCA_964422305.1 uncultured Reyranella sp.
GTGGCCGTTGAAGGTGAGGGCGGAGAAGCGGAACAGCAGCGCCGGGTCGGCCAGGATCGACTTCGTCCATGTCGCGTCGGCGGGTGCCGGCCTGGCCGGCCGAGGCGTCTCGCCGGGCTTGGCCGCCTCTCGGTAGACGATGTCGTGCTCCTCGACGAAGGAGCGTCCGCGGGGACCTGAGATCGTGTGCTGCACCGTGACGAACACCATTGCTCCGGTCGAGCCGGTCTTGGGCTCGACGGACTTGATCACGGACCGCCGCTCGATCGTCTCGCCGACCCGCACCGGCTCGCCGTCGAAGGCGAAGCGGCTGCCCGCCCAAATGCGGCGCGGCAGCGGCACTGGCGGCAGGAAGTCGCCGCGCTCGGGGTGGCCGTCCGGCCCGATCTTCGATTGCGGTGCGATCTCGAGGAAATAGAGCCAGTGCCAGAGCGGCGGCAGCGGATCGCCGGGCCTGGGCTCCGGGTCGCGCGCGTCGAAGGTGGCGGCCAGCGCACGGACCGGGAAGGGGGCGGCCAGATCCTCCATGGACTGCGACCGTCCGATCCATCCCTCGAGCTTTTCCAGCGACATTTCGGCCTTCCTCCTTGCGGCGCGCGGACTGTGCCACCACCAACACAGGGTGGAAAGACCGCGCTCGCGTCGCTATATACGCGGCGCGACTTGCCTAACCGGAGCGGCCGATGACCACGTTCGACGATCGCGAGAAAGCTTTCGAGAAGAAGTACGAGCACGACCAGGAACTGCAATTCAAGGTCAACACCCGCCGCAACAAGCTGCTCGGCCTGTGGGCCGCCGGCCTTCTGGGCAAGTCCGGCGCCGACGCCGAGGCCTATGCCAAGGAAGTCGTGATGGCCGACTTCGAGAAGCCGGGCGATTCCGACGTCGTTCACAAGCTGATGAAGGACCTCGCGGCGGCCGGCAAGCCGATGGAGGACCACGCCATCCGCAAGCAGTCCCAGCGCCTGGTCGAAGAGGCCAAGAAGCAGGTGATGGGCGAGGTCAAGTAGCCGCGGGCCGCGGCATCAGCCGAACACCCGCTTGAAGGTCACGTCGACATGCCGGGTGTGCCAGCCCGGCTCGAACAGCGCGCAGAGCTCGTCGTCCGAGAGGAACTCGCGGATCTCCTTGTCGGCGCGTACCAGCGCCAGGAGCGAGGCGTTGCCGCGCCAGGCTTCCATGGCGTTGCGCTGGACCGCCGCATAGGACGCCTCGCGGCTCATGCCCTTCTGGGTGAGGGCGAGCAGCACGCGCTGCGAGAAGACGATGCCGCCCAGCGATTCGAGATTGGCCTTCATGCGGTCGGCGTAGACCACGAGGTTCTCGACCACGCCGGCCAGGCGATTGAGCGCGAAGTCGAGCGTGCCGGTGGCGTCGGGCGCGATGTAGCGCTCGGCCGAGGAGTGCGAGATGTCGCGCTCGTGCCACAGGGTCACGTTCTCCAGCGCCGGCACCACGGCCGAGCGCACGACGCGGGCTAGGCCCGTCAGGTTCTCGGTCAGCACCGGGTTGCGCTTGTGCGGCATCGCCGAGGAGCCCTTCTGGCCCGCTGAGAAGAACTCCTCCGCCTCGCGCACTTCCGTGCGCTGCAGGTGCCGGATCTCGGTCGCCAGGTTCTCGACCGACGAGGCGACGACGCCGAGCGTGGCGAAGAACGCCGCATGGCGGTCGCGCGGACTCACCTGCGTCGAAACGGGCTCCGGCGCGAAGCCGAGCTTCTTCGCCACGTATTCCTCGATCCTGGGATCGACCGAGGCGAAGGTGCCGACGGGGCCGGAGATCGCACAGGTCGCGATCTCGGCGCGCGCCGTCTCCAGCCGCTTGCGGTTGCGGGCGAAGGCCGCGTAATGGCCCGCGAGCTTGATGCCGAACGTCGTGGGCTCGGCATGGATGCCGTGGCTGCGGCCGATGGTCGGCGTGTGCTTGTGCTCGAGCGCGCGCTTCTTCAGCGCCGCCAGCACCCTGTCGATGCCCTCGAGCAGCAGGTCGGACGCCTGGGTGAGCTGGACCGCGAAGGTCGTGTCGAGGATGTCCGACGAGGTGAGTCCCTGGTGGACGAAGCGCGAATCGGGACCGACATAGTCGGCGAGCCAGGTGGTGAAGGCCAGGACGTCGTGCTTGGTCACGCGCTCGATGGCGTCGATCTTCTCCACCTCGACCGCCGGCTGGGCCTTGAGGGCCGCCATCGCCCTGGCGCCGCCGTCCCAGATCGCCTTGGCCGCCGCCTTGGGGATGATCCCCAGCTCCGCCATGGCGTCGCAGGCATGTGCCTCGACCTCGAACCAGATGCGGAAGCGGTTCTCGGGGGTCCAGATCGCCGCCATCTGCGGCCGGGAATAGCGCGGAATCATGTGCGGGCTTTTAGACCCGAAGAGCCTCCGACGCCATGTTAGAAGTTCGGCCATGAAACCGCTGAAAGACTGCCCGCGCGCCACCCTGGCCGCCGTCAAGGGCGTGCTGACCGACATCGACGAGACCGTTTCCACCGAGGGCAGGCTGACTGCCGTGGCC
>CAYRBQ010000681.1:0-2507 GCA_964422305.1 uncultured Reyranella sp.
GCTGATGCGCCGCAACAAGGGCGGCGCCATCGTCAACGTCGCCTCCGTCCGGTCCGTGGTCGCCGGCGGCGGCAACCTGCAGTACGACACGACCAAGGCCGCGATCGCCGGCCTCACACGCGCACTCGCCGCCGACCACTCGCCGGAGGGCATCCGCGTGAACGCCGTGGGCCCCGGCCCGATCTTCACGCCGTTCCACGAACGCCGCATCGCCGCGGCCGGCGAGACCGTCGCGCAATACAACGCCAGTGCCGCGAAGGGCACCATGCTGAAGCGTCCGGGCAAGGCCGAGGAGGTCGCCGCGGCGATCCTGTTCCTGGCCTCCGACGATGCCTCCTACGTCACCGGCGCGCTGCTGTTCGTGGACGGCGGCATGACGGCGATGTAACGCTGGACGCAGGACGCGACCTCTTCAAGGAACAGCCATGACGACACCATCCGGACTGCAGATCATCGACACGACCGTCGGCACGGGCGCCAGCCCCACGGCCGGCCAGACCTGCGTCATGCACTACACCGGCTGGCTCTCCGACGGCGGGGCGAAGGGCGCGAAATTCGATTCGTCGGTCGACCGTGGCCAGCCCTTCGAGTTTCCCATCGGCATGGGGCACGTCATCGGCGGCTGGGACGAGGGCGTCGCCACCATGAAGATCGGCGGCAAGCGCACCCTGATCATTCCACCGGAACTCGGCTATGGCGCGCGCGGCGCCGGCGGCGTCATTCCGCCCAACGCGACCCTGATCTTCGAGGTCGAGCTGCTGGGGCTCAAGTAAGCATGACTCTCAGCCTCGCGGACGCCAATCGCGTGATCGCCGGCGCCATCGAGAAGGCGAAGCAGCAAGGCACCAGGATGAACATCGCCGTGTGCGACGCGGGCGGTCGGCTCCTCGCCTTTCAGCGCATGGACGGTGCCATGTGGGCCGGCTCCTTCGGCAGCCAGGGCAAGGCCGTGGCCTCGGCCGCCTTCGGACGCCCGAGCGGCGATCTGACACCACGTGCCGACCATCCGACCTTGCGCGGCATCGCCGCGGCCGAGGGCAACCACATGTTCTACGGCCAGGGCGCCGTGCCGATCTTCCGCGATGGCATCCTGATCGGTGCCTGCGGCGTCGGCGGCGGGACCGCGCAGGAAGACGAGGATTGCGCCCGCGCCGGGGTCGAAAAGCTCTAAGGCCCCGCGACCGGAAGCGCCGCCGGGCCGGGGCGCCGCTCGCTGAGAAGATGCCGGGCCTCGGCCTCACGCCCCGCGTTGAGATAGGCGCGCATCAACGTCGCTTCGACCAGATCGATCTGCGCCCGGCTGCCGCCCATGCGTTCGCGGTCGGGCAGCATGGGAACGATCAGGTCGATGGCCGCGGCATAGTCGCCGCGCTGGAACGCCGCGAAGGCGCGCGCCACGGTGGGGATGGTGGCACCGGAGGGATAGCGGCCGGCTTTCACCAGCTCTTCGATGCCCTGGATCCAGTCCCCCAACGCGGTGTCCTCGCCGGCGGCGGCGAAGGTCATGGCCACATGCCAGTCGGCGAGCGAGAAGCCCGGGCGCGGAAGTTTTTCGCGCGCGTAGGCCACGAGCTTCGCCCAACGCACGGGATCGCGCGGATGACCCGCCAGTTCCGCGCGCCACAGGAACGAGGACGAGTCCGAGAGCTTCTGGTGCACGGCGCCACGATGATCGTCGGCGCAGAAGGCGTCGTTGTAGAGGCGCAGCCCGCCGTCCAGGTTGCCGGCGTGCAGCTCGAACAGGCCGAGATGCCAGTTGAGGTGGCCGAACAATCCGCCGCCACGATCGTAGAGCGGCAGCCAGTCGCGCATGAATTCAATGCCGGCGTCGCGCTCGCCGGTCTCGTAGCAGAGATGCGCGAAGGCGTGGGCGCCGTAGGCGTTGCGCGGCGTCTGGGCCAGGGAACGCTCGATCTTCGGACGCGCCGCATCGTGCCGGCCGATCTCCGACAGCGCCATGCCATGATGCGCCTCGAACCACCAGTCCTCGCCATAGTGCCGGGCGAGCGGATCGAGAAAATCGATGAGGCCCTGTTCCCGGCCGGAGAGGCCCGACATCCCGATCAACCCGCCCTGGTTGGCGGCGAGGCTGAGCACCAGCGCATCGCGCGGCCAGGTCTCGACATGGGCGCGGATTGCCGCCAGCGCCGCGACGGCCTGGCCGGCGAACAGGAGACCAAAGACGTCGATGTGGCTCCGCTCGCGTTCCGAGCCTTTCTCTCTGAGGCCTTGCGCCGCGGCGAGGCACTCGCGCATGCCGGCCACGTTGCCCGCGAGCTGAAGGGCGCGCCCCTTGCCGATATGGGCCAGGGCGAACCCCGGATCGGCCGCGATGGCACGGTCGAAGGCAGCGGCGGCGCCGGGATAGACGGTCAGGAGGAGATTTACGCCGTCCTCGTAGGCATCGCGCGCGGCGACGTCTGTGGTCGAGAGCGGCAGGCCGTAGCGGTCGGTCAGCATCGGTTTCCGGTGAGGATCGGGTCTTTCGGACCGCGAGCGTCCCGCTC
>CAYRBQ010000682.1:0-2503 GCA_964422305.1 uncultured Reyranella sp.
TGAGGTCCCATTCGGTCGCGAGCTCGGGCTCAAGCTTGGTGTAGTCGTAGTGATCGTTGCCGTTGGCGTCCTTCTTGACGCCGTAGGTCATCAGCCGATCATGCGTGTTCCACGACACCTCGTAGGCCGGCCGGTTGGCGCCGACGCCGTGGATATCCATGGAGTTGGGCGGGCTCTCGCCGACGATCAGCAAGGTCTCGTTGCGTGCCTGCGCCTTGGCCTCGGACCAGATCGCCGGTGCAGTGGTAACGGCCGCACCCGCGGCCGCGCCCGTCTTGAAGAAGGAACGACGCTTCATTGTTCTAAGCCCCCTGTTTGCCTCTTCCCCGTGCCCGAGAACTCGAAGGCAAGGACCGTGCCAAATGCCGCGCGCACGTGACCGCTGCAATCGGCGCCGGGCTTGCTACAAGGGCTTCATGACAGCCCTGCTCGATCTCGGTGTTCACGCTCTCAGGAGTGCCTATCGCTCCGGCACGCTCGACGTCCGGAAGACCATCGAGGAGGTGCTGAGGCGGCTCGCCCAGGCGGGCGACGACAAAGTGTGGATCTCGCGCAGCCCCGACGAGGCGCTGCGCGCCCAGGCCGAGGCGCTCGATGCACGGCGCAGCGAGATCGAAAGACTCCCGCTCTACGGCGTGCCTTTCGCGGTGAAGGACAATATCGACGTTGCCGGCATGGCGACCACGGCGGCCTGCCCGGGCTTCGCCTACGAGGCGAAGGATTCGGCCGAGGTGGTGAAGCGCCTGGTTGCGGCGGGCGCCATCGCCGTCGGCAAGGCCAACCTCGACCAGTTCGCGACGGGCCTGGTGGGCGTACGCTCGCCCTACGGCGTGCCGAAGAACCCGTTCGACGCGGCCTATGTGCCGGGCGGCTCCTCCTCGGGCTCGGCGGTCGCGGTCTCGGCGGGGCTGGTGAGCTTCTCGCTCGGCACCGACACGGCGGGCTCCGGCCGCGTGCCGGCGGGCTTCAACAACATCGTGGGACTGAAGCCGACGCCCGGCCTGTTCAGTAGCGCCGGTCTCGTGCCGGCGTGCAAGTCGCTCGACTGCATCTCGGTGTTCGCGCTGTCCTGCGCCGATGCGGCCGCGGTGCTCGAGGTGGCGGCCGATGCCAGGACGACGCCGGCCATCGGCGCGCAATTCCGCTTCGGCATCCTGAGCCCGAATGATGCGGAGTTCTTCGGCGATGTGGCCTATGCCGCGCTCTACGCGCAGTCGATCGCCAAGCTCAAGGCGATGGGCGGCACGCCGGTGGAGATCGACTATGCGCCGTTCCGCGACGCCGCGCAGTTGCTCTACAGCGGCCCGTGGGTGGCCGAGCGCACCGCCGCGGTCGGCGACTTCATGGAGAAGGCCGACGACAAGGCGGGCGTCTGGCCGACGACGCGGCAGATCGTGCTGGGCGGCCGCAAGTACAGCGCCGTCGACGCCTTCGAGGGCCAGTACCGCCTTGCCGAGCTGAAGGCCCGCGCCTTCGCGCAAATGGACGGGCTCGACATGCTGGTCGTGCCGACGGCGGGCACCATCTATCGCCTGGTCGACCTCGAGCGCGAGCCGGTGCTCTACAACTCTCATCTCGGCCACTACACCAACTTCGTGAACTTCTTCGGCCTCTCGGCGCTCGCCGTGCCCGCGGGCTTCCGGCCCGACGGCATGCCCTTCGGCATCACCCTGATCGGTCGCGCCGACGCCGAGCGCACGCTGCTGGCCTTCGGCGCGAAGTGGCAGAGGGCGGTACCGCTGCCGCTCGGCAAGACGGCGAGCGCCCTGCCGCCCGCCGAGGCGGACCCCGTGGTCGCCGAGGATCGCGTGCCGATCGCGGTGGTGGGCGCGCATATGAGCGGCCTGCCGCTGAACGGCCAGCTCGTCGGGCTGGGCGGCCGCCTCGAACGGACCACGAAGACCGCACCGGTCTACCGCTTCTATGCGCTCCCCGGCGGGCCGCTGCAGCGGCCGGGCATGGTGCGCGTCGGCGCGGACGGCGCCGCCATCGAGCTCGAAGTGTGGAGCCTGCCGTCGGAGAAGGTCGGCGCCTTCCTGACCGGGATCCCCGCGCCGCTCGGTCTCGGCACGGTGGTGCTGGCCGACGGCGCGGGCGTTCCGGGTTTCCTGTGCGAAGCCCACGCCACCGAGGGTGCCCGGGACATCACTTCGCTCGGCGGCTGGCGGGCCTACCTCAGAACCCTCGGCGTCTGATAGGGTCCGCTCCTTCGAGGAGGAACGAACCCATGAGCGGAAAGATCGCAGTCGTCACCGGCGCAGGCAGCGGCATCGGCCGCGCCTCGGCGCTCGCCCTGCTGAAGAACGGCTACAAGGTGGCGCTGGCCGGCCGCCGCAAGGACGCGCTCGACGAGACGGCCAAGATGGCGGGCAACAACGCCCCGAACGCGCTCGCCGTGCCGACCGACGTCACCAGGCGCGACGACATCGTGGCGCTGTTCGCCAAGGTCAAGGCGACCTGGGGCCGGCTCGACCTGGTGTTCAACAATGCCGGCGGCGGTGCC
>CAYRBQ010000683.1:0-2487 GCA_964422305.1 uncultured Reyranella sp.
CCTGACCGAGCAGGGCGAGCTGCTCTACCGGACGGCACGCGACATGGCGGCCAAGGTGAACACCGCCGAGGCGCTGCTGAGGGCCAACCAGGACAAGCCGGCCGGTCGGCTCAAGATCCATGCGACGGTGGGCTTCGGCTCGACGTGGCTGACGGCCCAGATGCACGAATTCATCGCTCTCTATCCGGAGATCGACGTCAGCCTGGTGCTGTCCGACAACGAGCTCGATCTCGGCATGCGCGAGGCCGATGTCGCCATCCGCATGATGATGCCCCGGCAACCCGGCCTGGTGCAACGCCATCTGCTCACGGTCCGCAGCCACGTCTACGCTTCCCATGACTACATCCAGAAGTACGGCAAGCCGAAGACGATCGAGGAGCTCGATCAGCATCGCCTCATCATCTTCGGTGAGGATGCTCGCGCTCCGGTGCAGGACGTGAACTGGCTGCTGCACGAGAGCAATCCCGAAAGCAATCCCCGGCCGGTCGTTCTGCGCGTCAACAACACCTACGGCATCTTCCGCGCCGTCGAGTCGGGTTTGGGCATTGCGTCGCTGCCCGACTATCTCGCCCGGGAGTCGACCAAGCTCGAGATGCTGCTGCAGGACCTGAATGTCCGCACGACGGATGTGTATTTCACGTACCCCGAGGAGTTGCGGCACTCCAAGCGCATCGCCGTGTTCCGCGATTTCCTGCTGCGGAAGGTAGCGGAGACACGATTCTGAAGATCCAGACCTGCAGGATTGCATATCCGGTGAAAGGCATGCATTGGCCGCATGCCAGTGTCCAAAACTTCACCACTACCAATCTCGCCCGTGAGGCATAGGTTGGTAACAGGTCTTCGACACGAAAGGTTTCGGCTGATCGCGTTCGAAACTCGGGATCCTCTGGATCCCACGTCTCCCAGACGTGAAGCCTCCCTGTTTGACTCGCCGGGCCTTGTGCCCGGCGTTTTTTTTGGCAGATAGCCAGCCTGGAAATGTGGGTCGATCTGCCGCTGGTGGGTCTGACGGTCGCTGGCCGTCTATCGATTGATGTGGCTGCAACGGCTGACCATATGTAGCGACCAAAATGTTCTTCGAAATTCGCCACGGAGTCCTGCCGTTGGCCCTGCGCAACATCAAGCGCCGGGGCGACTTGGAACGCGCGGGTCTCTTGATCGAGTCTCTGGCCAAGCATTGGCGCGACAGCAAGCCCTTCGAGCTCCTGATCATCGCGCCGGCCCGCGATGCCGACCTGCTTCGATCAGAGCTGCCGCGTTTCCCCAAGATCGAGGTTTCCGTCCGTCGCGAGAGCGAGTTCTTCCCGGCCTTCAGCCCCTTCTTTCTGCTGACCGGCTGGTACCGGCAGCAGATCCTGAAGCTCCATGTGCCGGCGCTCCTGGGCCTCGACGGGTATCTCACGCTCGATTCGGACGTCTGCTGTGTCGGGGACTTCGATTCCCGGACGTTCCTCGAGCACAACAGGGCGCTGTCTCGGTGGGAGCCCAAGCAGCATCACGAATGGTGGCAGCACGCCTCGGAGGTCGTGGGGGTGCCCTACGATCCGAAGTCGCATGGGCTTTCGGTGACCCCGAATATCCTGCACGGCGACATCGCGCGCCGGACCATGGAGCGGTTGCGCGGCCCGCGCCTCGATGCCGTGACATCGCTTCTGTGGTGGAAGGCGCGCAAGCTCGGCCACGTGCCGTGGACGGAGTATTCGCTCTACACCAGCACTGCCGAGATCGACGGCACGCTCTACGACTATCACGTCGAGTGGGACACCTGCTATTCGGCCGACGTCCATCTGTTCTCGGAGCAGTCGTGCGTCTGGGGCGCCGACGACTTCGAGCGGTTGGTCAAGCTGCCGAACGGCACCGATCCCGGCGGCAAGTTCATCATCGTGCAAAGCCACGCGCGCATCCCGCTCCAGCAGGTGCGTGACTACTGCCTGAGCTTCGCCGGCTGACAGGACGTAACGCCTCTGGCGTCACGCCTTCCCGTTGTCTTCGCCGATCTTCGGTGCCTTCTCGGTCCCGCCGGCACGCTCGCCGTCGATGCTGAGCGGCAGGCCGTGGAAGAGGGCGTCGGATCCGGCATAGGGCCGGGCGAACATGCCGAGCGCCGCGACCTGCGCCAGCTCCATCACCTGCGGCACCGTATTCAACGGCCCGTTGGGCACGCCCAGCGCGTCGAGCTTGGCCGACCAGTGCGCGCGGTCCTCGCGTTTCATGATGTCCGAGATCATGCCCAGCAACAGATCGCGCTGCTGCATGCGATCGACGTTGGTCTTGAAGCGCGCCTCGTCCGGCCACTCGGGATGTCCCAGCGCCTCGGCGAACTTGCGCCACAGCCGGTCGTTGCCGGGACAGATCATCAGAGGCCCGTCGCTGCACTCGAAGGCCTGGTAGGGCGTGAGCGAGGGGTGGCCGGTGCCCTGGCGGGGCGGCATCTTGCCCGTCACCGACCAGCCGGCGACATGGTTCGACGCCCACATCAGGCCGCTC
>CAYRBQ010000684.1:0-2480 GCA_964422305.1 uncultured Reyranella sp.
CCGGCGAGCTTCGCCGCCTCCTCGAGCACCGCATCGACCGTGTCGTCCGTGGCGTGCTCGTAGCCCGGAAGGGCGGCGACGCCGGCGAGGCCGGCGATCTCGCGCAGCGCGAAACGCATGTCGGCCAGCGGGGCGATGTAAGTCATGTGTCTTCCTCCAGACCGCAATATGGCCCGCTCGGTCGCTTTTGGCGACCGGCTCGGCTATTTTGCAGCCAACATGGAATCCACAGTTCTGCTCTCGATCGACGGCCCGCGCGCCACCATCACGCTCAACGATCCGGCGAAACACAACCGGCTCGATCCGAACGGCCTGCGTCTCCTGCGCGAAGCCGTCGAGAAGGCCGACGCCGATCCCGCCGTGCGCGTCACGGTGATCACCGGTGCCGGCGACAAGACCTTCTGCTCGGGCTACGACCTCGGCTCGATCCCGGCCGGCGAACGCAAGGACGAGGGGAGCGACGACAGCTTCGAGAAGGTGATGGATCGCATCGAGGCGATGCGCATGCCCACCCTGGCGGCACTGAACGGTGGCGTCTACGGCGGCGCCACCGACCTCGCGCTCGCCTGCGACTTCAGGCTGGGCGTCAAGGGCATGCGCTTCTTCATGCCGGCGGCGCGCTTTGGGCTGCACTACTATCCGAGCGGGCTGCGGCGCTACACCCAAAAGGTGAGTCCGAGCTTCGCCAAGCGCGCGTTCCTTCTCTCGGAGGATTTCCACGACGCCGAGTTGCTGGCCGTCGGCTATCTCGACTGGCTGGTCGAGCGCGCGGAGTTCAAGGGCAAGGTCGACGAGAAGGCGGCCCGGCTCGCCACGCTGGCGCCGCTCTCGATGGCCGGCATGAAGCGCGCGATCGAGCAGTTCGCGCAAGCCGCGCCCGATGTGCCGTCGATCCGCCAGAGCGCCAGGGTGTGCGCCACCTCCGAAGACCTGCGCGAAGGACTGGCGGCGCTCAGCGAACGGCGCACGCCGGCGTTCAAGGGTCGCTGATGCGGCGAAGCCTGCTGGCCTTCGCCGGGCTGCTCCTAAGCTGGAGTGCCGCGCAAGGCCAGCAACTCGCCTTCGCGCGCGCCGCGCAGGGCAACGAGGAGAGGCTCTCCTACCGCTGGCGTGACGGCGCGAAGCGCGAGCACCTGACGAGCTTCGGCCTCTCCCGCCAGGACATCGCCGACGCCGAGGCCTCGTTCCGGGAATTCAGCCTCGCAGGCATGTGGGCCTACATCGAGGCCGGTCTGCGCGAGGAGACGGCTTCCGTCGGCAACGGCGCGCGGATCGATTTCACGCGCGAGCGGAACCGGCTCACCTGGACCGCTTCGGCGCGCGATGCCGCCGCGCAGGCCGCCCTGATCCACCGGCTGAACGAGCGCTTCGAGCGCGCCCAGAAGACCTATCTCTCACATCATCTGCGGCGACGGACGGACGAAGGGCGGATCCTGGTCGACTTCGCCGCCGCCACGACCGCCCAGGAAGCTCCGCTGCGTGGAGTCGCGCGCGCTTTCGAGGGAACACCGGGCATCGGCGCCGACGAGCGCGCCCGCGTGGCCCTGGCGCTCGCCTTCTTCCAGCAGATTCCCTATGTCGGGCTCGGCGACGGCGAGGCCCGCGGCAGCGACTTCCTGGCCGGCCCTGCCGTGCTGGCGCGCAATCGCGGCGATTGCGACAGCAAGGTGGTCGCTTTGGCGGCAGTGCTACGGACTTTTGTACCCAGGCGGAAGCTGGTCGCCGTCTCGATGCCGGGGCACGTCGTCCTGGGAATCGACCTGCCGGCGCTTCCGGGGGATCAAACGGTGCGCACGGCGGCACGGCAATATGTCATCATGGAGGCCGCCGGCCCGCATATGTCGGCAATCGGGAATGTCGACGGCCGTACGGCGAAGTATCTTGCAGACCCGCGCCAAATCGAGATATGGCCCCTGAACTGAAGCCATCATGCAACGTCGCCTAGCTGCCATCGTCCATGCCGACCTCGCCGGATTCACCCGGATGATGGAAGGCGCGGAGACCCGTACCTTCCGTCACCTCAAGTCGGCCCAGCTCGAAGTGTGGCGGCCCGCCATCGATGCCGGAAAGGGCCGGCTCGTCGGAACGGCCGGCGACGCCATGCTGGCCGAGTTCGGCTCGGCCGTGTCCGCCGTCGCCGCCGCGATCGACATCCAGGAGCGCATGGCGCGCTTCAACGAGAAGCTGAACGACGACCAGCGCATGCTGTTCCGAATCGGCGTGCATCTCGGCGAAGTCATCATCGACGACGAGGACCAGAACATCTTCGGCGACGGCGTCAATCTCGCCGCCCGCATCCAGGCGATCGCCGAGCCGGGCGGCATCGCCGTTTCTCGCGCCGTGCGCGACCTCGTCGAACTCAGAGTCGAATATGCCTTCCACGACGGCGGCGAGCACCAGCTCAAGAACGTCAGCCGCTCCGTGCAGGTTTATCACGTGCGCCAGGCCAAGCCGGCGCCGGGTACGACGACGCGCATGGT
>CAYRBQ010000685.1:0-2470 GCA_964422305.1 uncultured Reyranella sp.
ACGTGGCGACCATCGCCAGGATGTCGGGATCGTTCTCCATGTCGTGCGCCAGCGTCGTGATCACGACGAGCGTCTCGTTCCTGTAGTTCTCGTGGAACAGCGGGCGGATCGGGCGGTCGATCAGGCGGGAGGTCAGCACCTCCTTCTCGCTGGGACGGCCCTCGCGCTTGAAGAAGCCGCCGGGAATCTTGCCCGCGGCGAAGGCCTTCTCCTGGTAGTTCACGGTCAGCGGGAAGAAGTCGAGGCCGGGCTTCGGCTTCTTCTCGAACACGACGGTGGCGAGCACGGTGGTGCCGCCGTAGGTCGCCATCACCGCGCCGTCGGCCTGACGGGCGATCTTGCCGGTCTCGAGGACCAGCTTGCGGCCCGCCCAGTCGATCTCTTTACGGAATACTTCGAACATCTCATTCATCCTTTCCATCACGGTCGCGTGCCCCCGTTTGGCGGCGACCGCCCACCGGCACCCTTGTGCCGACGGGACCGGGCCAGGCCTTTGCAACAGCCCCTGCCTTCCCGGTACCTGCGAAGTCGCGTCAGCCGGCCGAACTCACGGGGACCGGCGGACACGACGCGAAAAGGCCTCGCTCTGGGAGCGAGGCCAGAAACAACTCAACGACGCAGACCCAGGCGCTCGATCAACGTGTCGTAGCGCTTGTTGTCCTTGGCCTTGAGGTAGTCGAGCAGACGACGGCGCTGGCCGACGAGCTTCAGCAGGCCGCGGCGCGAATGGTGATCCTTCGCGTGGCCCTTGAAGTGCTCGGTGAGGTTGGAAATGCGCTCGCTCAGAATGGCGACCTGGACTTCCGGCGAACCCGTGTCGCCTTCGGCCTGCGCATACGACTTGATCAGCTCCGCCTTGCGGTCCGCTGTGATCGACATCGGTCATCTCCTGAAATCAAAGGTTGAACACGCGCACCGGCTGGAGGGAGACGCCGTCGGAACGGGCGAGTGCCACAAGCCTGCCGTCCAACTCGGCGCGAACCAATGCGCCGGACGGCGGTGCGTCCCGGGTCAAGATGACAGGCTGGCCTTGGCGCAACCGGTCCGCTTGGGCTTCCGTCAGGGCCAGCGCCGGGATGTCGTCCAGCGCGGTCGCGACGGGAGCCAGGGCCCCCAGGAGCGCGGGAATATGACCGAGAGCCTCCAGTTTGGAAAGCGAAATGGACCCCTCTTCGCGGAAGGGGCCGACGACCGTCCGACGCAGCATCGACAGGTGTCCGACGGTGCCCAGAGCCAGTGCCAGGTCGCGGCCGAGGGACCGGATATAGGTGCCCTTGCCGCACTGGACCACGAAATCTGCATGGTCCCTGTCGGGACGACCGGTGAATTCCAGGCGCTCGATCAGGACCTGCCGGGGCTTCAGCTCGACCGCTTCGCCGGCCCGGGCGAGGTCGTAGGCGCGCTTGCCGTCGACCTTCAGCGCCGAGAAGGCGGGCGGCATCTGGGCGATCTCGCCGGTGAAGGCGGGCAGCGCCGATGCGATGGCGGCATCGTCGGGCCTGAAGTCGCTGGTCGCGGTGACCTCGCCCTCGGCGTCCTCGGTCGAGCGCGCCTCGCCGAAGCGCAAGGTGAACCGGTACTCCTTCCGGCCGTCCATGACGAAGGGCACGGTCTTGGTCGCTTCGCCCAGCGCGATGGGCAGGATGCCCGAGGCCAACGGGTCGAGCGTGCCGCCGTGGCCCGCCTTCTGGGCACCGAACAGCCGGCGCACCTTGCCGACCGCCTGGGTCGAGCCCAGCCCGACCGGCTTGTCGAGGACGACCCAGCCGTCGATCTTGTCGCCCTTCTTCCTGCGCGCCATGGCGCTCCTCTAAAGCCTTTCCGAGCGAACAAGAAGCTTCTCCTCCCCCGTTTCGGGGGAGGTGCCCGCGGAGCGGGCGGAGGGGGACGGCCACAGGCGAGGTCTTGTCGAAGCGCATGACCCCCTTCGCCCTCGTATGACGAGGGCACTTCCCCCGCGAAGCGGGGGCAGAGAAGGTTCATCCCGTTGCGCGCCAGCCGTCGCCTCAGGCAGGGTGCAGAAATGACTTCGGCCCCGCCGTCGGATCGCGTCCGGCAGACCACGCTCTTCGGACTGTTCTTCCTCTCCGGCGCCGCCGCCCTCATCTACCAGACCGCCTGGCATCGCCTGCTCGGCCTGTTCGCCGGCGCCGACACGATCGCCGCCGCGCTGGTGGTGGGCGCCTTCCTGCTGGGCCTCGGCATCGGCAGCCTGGTGGCCGGGCTCTATGCCGACCGGCTGTCGCGCCGCGCGGCGCTGATCGCCTTCGCGATCTGCGAGGTCGGCATCGCGGTCTTCGCGGTGCTGAGCCCGTGGCTCTACTACGACGTCATCTACAAGGGCCTGCTGCCGCTCGCCGAATCGCGCGGCGTGATCTTCTTCGTCGTGTTCGCAGGCCTCCTGTGGCCGACCTTCCTGATGGGCTGCTCGCTGCCGCTGCTGTCGAAGGCGATCGTGCAGGACATCGCC
>CAYRBQ010000686.1:0-2464 GCA_964422305.1 uncultured Reyranella sp.
GATGACGCCTGCCGGCACGCTGGCGCCGTCGCGCTCCTTCAGCATGGGCGTCGGCGTCGCCGGCCTGCAGGCCATCGCCACCGCCCGCCGGCTCGGCTCGATCGTGACCGCGACCGACGTCCGGCCGGCGACCAAGGAGCAGGTGCAGTCGCTCGGCGCCAAGTTCATCGCCGTCGAGGACGACGAGTTCAAGGCGGCCGAGACCGCCGGCGGCTACGCGAAAGAGATGAGTGCGGAATACCGCGCCAAGCAGGCAGCCTTGGTTGCCGAGCACATCAAGACCCAGGATATCGTCATCACCACCGCCCTGATCCCGGGCCGCAAGGCGCCGGTGCTGGTGAGCGAGGACATGGTCAAGACGATGAAGCCCGGCTCGGTGATCGTCGACATGGCGGTCGAGCAGGGCGGCAACTGCCCGCTGTCGGAATACGGCAAGGTGGTCGAGAAGTACGGCGTGAAGATCGTCGGCCCGGCCAACCTGCCCGGCGAGCTGCCGACCGACTCCTCGGCGCTGTTCGCGCGCAATCTTCTCAACTTCATCACGCCGATGGTCGACAAGGAGACCAAGGCGCTCACGATCAACCTCGAGGACGAGGTCGTGAAGGGCACGCTGGTCACCCGGGACGGCCAGATCGTGCATCCCTCGTTGGCCCAGAGCTAGGAGCGCGGCCCCATGGACGACAAGATCGCAGGCGAGGCGGCCAAGCTCGCGACCCAGGCGCAGGATCTCGCGACGCAGCTCAAGGCCGTGTCGCAGCAGATCATCGACGCGGCGGCGGTGAGCCCGACGGCGGTGCCGGACGGGCACATGCCGTTCGTGGCGCTGCTTACCATCTTCGCGCTGGCCTGCTTCGTGGGCTACTACGTGGTGTGGCGCGTGACGCCGGCGCTGCACTCGCCGCTCATGGCCGTCACCAACGCCGTCTCCTCGGTGATCATCGTGGGCGCGCTGCTCGCCGCCGGCCTCAAGGGGCTGGGTGCCGCGCAGCTCTTCGGCTTCATCGCCGTGGCGCTCGCCGCTGTGAACATCTTCGGCGGCTTCATCGTCACGCACCGCATGCTGTCGATGTTCAAGAAGAAGCAGCCGGTAAAGAAGTAGGCGGGAGATGACGGGGATGTTCACCCAGGAACTGGCCGCCTACGGCTACCTGATCGCGGCGATCTGCTTCATCATGGCGCTGCGCGGGCTTTCGTCGCCGACCACGTCGCGCGGCGGCAACCTCTACGGCATCGTCGGCATGGTGATCGCCATCGGCGTCACCGTGGCCTCGCCGATCGTCGTCTCGCCCTGGCTGATCGCGGCCGGCCTGGTGATCGGCGGCGCGGTCGGCGCCTTCGTGGCGCTGCGCATCCAGATGACGGCCCTGCCGCAGCTCGTGGCGGCGTTCCACTCGCTGGTCGGCCTCGCCGCGGTGTTCGTGGCGGCGGCGGCCTTCGTCTCGCCCGAGGCGTTCGCCATCGGCACGCCGGGCAAGATCAAGATGCACAGCCTGATCGAGATGGGGCTGGGCACCGTGATCGGCGCCATCACCTTCACCGGCTCGGTCGTGGCCTTCGCCAAGCTGCAGGGCCTGGTCTCGGGCGCGCCGCTGGTATTCCGCGGCCAGCACGCGCTGAACGCGCTGCTGGGCATCGCGCTGGTGGCGCTGCTGGTGTGGTTCGCCCTGCGCGGCGACACCTCGACCTTCGTGCTGCTGATCGTGCTGTCGCTGGCGCTGGGCTTCCTGCTGATCCTCCCGATCGGCGGCGCCGACATGCCGGTCGTGGTCTCCATGCTCAACTCCTATTCGGGCTGGGCGGCGGCGGGCATCGGCTTCACCTTGAGCAACACCGCGCTGATCGTGACCGGCGCGCTGGTCGGCAGCTCGGGCGCGATCCTGAGCTACATCATGTGCAAGGGCATGAACCGCTCGATCTTCAACGTGATCCTGGGCGGCTTCGGCACCGACGGCGGCGCGGCGGGCGGCCCGGCGGCCAAGACCGACAAGCCGGTGAAGGCCGGCTCGGCCGAGGACGCGGCCTTCCTGATGAAGAACGCGCAGTCCGTCATCATCGTGCCGGGCTACGGCATGGCCGTCGCCCAGGCCCAGCACGCGCTGCGGGAGATGTCGGACCTCCTGAAGAAGGAGGGCGTGACGGTGCGCTACGCCATCCATCCGGTGGCGGGCCGCATGCCCGGCCACATGAACGTGCTGCTGGCCGAGGCCAATGTCCCCTATGACGAGGTCTTCGAGCTCGAGGACATCAACTCGGAATTCGGCCAGGCCGACGTCGCCTTCGTCATCGGCGCCAACGACGTCACCAACCCGGCCGCCAAGACCGACAAGGCCTCGCCGATCTACGGCATGCCGATCCTGGACGTCGAGAAGGCCAAGACCGTGCTCTTCATCAAGCGCGGCATGGCCTCGGGCTATGCCGGCGTCGAGAACGAGCTGTTCTTCCGCCCCAACACGATGATGCTCTT
>CAYRBQ010000687.1:0-2459 GCA_964422305.1 uncultured Reyranella sp.
GATCGTGTCGGGCAACGTCGGCGAGGCGGGCGTCCGGCGCAGCGAAGGCATCACGCACTACGACCTCAAGACCGGCCGCAACGCGAGCTGGAACGCGGGCGAGGACGACCGTTTCGGCGAGCCGGTCTTCGTGCCGCGCAGCGAAGACGCCGCCGAAGGCGACGGCTGGGTGCTGTGCACGATCTACCGGTCGGCCGAGGGCCGCAGCGACCTAGCGGTGTTCGACGCCACGGAGATCGCCCGCGGTCCGGTCGCGCTCGCCCACCTGAGCAGCCGGGTCCCGGCGGGCTTTCATGGCAACTGGCGTCCGGGCCCGCTCTAGGAGCTATCGATGATCGTCGTCCACCACCTCAACAACTCGCGCTCGCAGCGCATCCTCTGGATGCTGGAAGAGCTCGGCCTCGCCTACGAGATCAAGCCCTACCGGCGGAAGCCCAGCATGCAGGCGCCGGACGAACTGCGCGCCGTGCATCCGCTCGGCAAGTCGCCGGTGATCACCGACGCCGACAAGACCATTGCGGAGTCGGGCGCAATCATCGAGTACCTCGCCGAGGCCTATGGCGGCGGCAGGCTGACGCCGGCCGCCGGCACGCCGGAGAAGCTCCGCTACACTTATTTCATGCACTACGCGGAGGGTTCGCTGATGCCGCTCCTGTTCATGAAGCTGGTGTTCGGCCGCCTGCCGACGCGCGTGCCGTTCTTCATGCGGCCGGTCGCGCGCGCGATCTCGTCGGGTGCCGACAAGACGCTGCTCAACCCGCAGATCGGCAACCACTTCTTCTTCCTCGAGAGCGAGCTTGCCAAGCGCGACTGGTTCGCCGGCGACGCCTTCACCGCCGCCGACATCCAGATGAGCTTCCCGCTCGAGGCCGCCTCGGCGCGCTCGCCGGTGATCAAGCAGATGCCGCGGCTCACCGCCTGGCTCGACCGCATCCACGCGCGGCCGGCCTACAAGCGCGCCCTCGAGAAGGGCGGCGCCTACGAGCTGATGAAGTAGCGACGGACACGGCGGACCGTGCTAGGTCCGACTCAACACAGCGAACGAGCTTTCCAAGGAGCGAAACGATGAGCCTTCCCGCCCTGCTGCGCGACAATCTCTCGATCCCGGTGGTCGGCGCGCCGCTGTTCATCGTCTCCAACCCGGACCTCGTGATCGAGCAGTGCAAGGCCGGCGTCGTCGGCTCCTTCCCCGCGCTGAACGCGCGGCCGAAGGAGGTGCTCGAGGAGTGGCTGAAGCGCATCACCTCGGAGCTCGCCGAGTACAAGGCCAAGCATCCCGAGAAGAAGGTGGCGCCCTTCGCGGTGAACCAGATCGTGCACAGCTCCAACGACCGGCTGCAGCACGACATCGACCTCTGCGAGAAGTACAAGGTGCCGATCCAGATCACCTCGCTGCGCGCGCCGGACGACGTGGTGAAGTCGGCGCACCGCTACGGCTGCCTGGTGTTCCACGACGTCACCAACGTGAAGCACGCCAAGCGCGCGCTGCAGGCCGGCGTCGACGGCCTGATCCTCGTTTGCGCCGGCGCCGGCGGCCATGCCGGCGCCCTGTCGCCCTTCGCGCTCGTTCCGGAGATCCGGCAGTTCTACGACGGCACGATCCTGCTCTCGGGCTCGATCTCCAACGGCGCGTCGGTGCTGGCGGCCCAGGCGATGGGCGCCGACCTCGCCTATCTCGGCACGCGCTTCACGGCGAGCAAGGAAGGCAATGCCACCGAAGCCAACAAGCAGTGCATCATCGATTCTACGGGCGAGGAGATCGTCTACACCAACCTCTTCACCGGCGTGCACGGCAACTACCTGAAGCGCTCCGTGGCCGCGGCCGGCCTCGATCCCGACGCGCTGCCGGAAGCCGACAAGAGCAAGATGAACTTCGGCTCGGGCGGCAACATGAAGACCAAGGCGTGGCGCGACATCTGGGGCGCGGGCCAGGGCGTCGGCCAGATATTCGACGCGCCGCCCGCCGCCGAGATCGTGGCGCGTCTGAAGGCCGAGTACGAGGCGGCGCGTGCCGCCCTCTTCGCCGGCGAGACCGTGCCGACCCGGATGAAGCAGGCGGCCGAATAGCGCAGCTTTGCCAAGGCAGCGGCCCTCCTGCTAGGGAGATGGCCGCATGATCCGTAGCCTTTACGACTGGGTGATCCGCCTCGCCCAGCATAAGAGAGCCATTCCCGCGATGGGGGTCGTCTCCTTCATGGAGAGCTCCTTCTTCCCCATCCCGCCGGACGTGATGCTCATCCCGATGGTGCTGGCCAACCGGCAGAAGGCCTTCACCATCGCCCTGGTCTGCACGGTCTGCTCGGTGCTGGGCGGCCTGCTGGGCTATGCGATCGGCTACTATTTCTTCGAAACCATCGGCGAATGGGTCGTCCGGACCTACGGCCTGCAGGCCGGCCTCGCCAAGTTCCGCGCCGGCTTCGACGAGTACGGGACCTGGATCATCCTCATCAAGGGCCTGA
>CAYRBQ010000688.1:0-1713 GCA_964422305.1 uncultured Reyranella sp.
GCGGGCAACCAGCGACTGCTCGGCACTCGAGCCGGTGCGCGGCGCATCGGGGCCGCCGGCGACGCGCGCCTGGGTGCGGCCGGCCAGCGCCGGCGACAGCGCCTCCTTGGCCTGGTCGGCAGGCGTCACTTCCTGCGGCCTGGGCTCGCCCGGCCGCGGCGGCCTGAGCTCGGCGTTCGGCGGCATGGTGAGCGGCGAATGGGAGACGATCTTGAACTCGTCGGGCGACACCTTCTTGTTGCCGCCGAGATTCTCGAAAGCGCCGCAGCCGCCCAGGGCGAACGCGCTGCAGGCGACCAGGGTCAACGGGATCGGGAGAAGAGTCCGGTTCATCGTTCGTCCTTGCCTTGGCTTTTGTCTGCCGATCATGGCCGCTTCAGGGCGCGCGTTGCTTTTCGCCGAGCAGTGAATCGATGAGCATCAGCCCGACGCCAATCACGATCGCCGCGTCGGCGATATTGAACGCCGGCCAATGCCATTGGCCTATGTGGAAATCGGCGAAATCGAACACCGCACCCCAGCGGGCGCGGTCGACAACATTGCCGATGGCCCCCCCCATGACAAGGCCGATGCCCCAGCCGGTGAGCGGCCGGTCGGTTCGTCGCAGCCAGAGGAAGAGGCCGATGCAGACGGCGATCGCCACGGCGGACAGCACCCAGGGCGGCAGCGCCTGATCGCCGCCCAGCAGGCCGAAGCTGACGCCGCGGTTCCACACGATGACCAGCCGGAAGAAGCCCTCGATCACCGTCACGAGCGCGCCGGCCTTGAGCAGGAATCCCAGCAGGAGCTGCTTGGAGACCTGGTCGGCGACCAAGGTGATCGCGACCAGGACCATCGCCTGGCGGTCGATCGGCCTCATGCCGTCACGGCTCCCTCGCAGCGCACGCAGAGCAGCGGATGGGCCGCCGATTTGCCGACCTCCTCGAGCACCTGCCAGCAGCGTGCACATTTGTTGCCGTGAGCCTGCGCCGGCACCACGCCGACGCCCGCGACGTCGGCCAGGGTGAAGGCGCCGTCCGGCACCGGCCCTTCGACCAGGTCGCCGCCTGAGGTGATGCAGATCTCCCGGAGATCGAGACCCTGCAGCGCCTTCACGTATTCCGCCGCGACATGGACGTGCGGCGCGGCCTGCAGGCTCGACCCGATGCGCTTCTCCGCGCGCTCGAGCTCCAGCGCGCCGGTGACGACGCGGCGGAGCGCCCGCACCGTCTTCCACTTCTCGCCGAGCGCGGCGTCGAGCCACACCGACGGGATCGTGGGATAGACGCGCAGATGCACCGAGTCGGCCTTGCCGTCCGGCACCTCGTGCGGCCGGGCGAGCCACGCCTCTTCCGCGGTGAAACAGGTGATGGGGGCGAGCCACGCCGTCAGGAAGGAGAAGATCTCCGCCATCACGGTGCGGGCGGCACGACGGCGCAGCGCGGCGGGGGCGTCGCAGTAGATCGCGTCCTTGCGGATGTCGAAGTAGAAGGCCGAGAGATCGACGGCGCAGAAATTGTGCAGCTCGGTCGCGATGCGATGGAAGTCGAAGTCGTCGACGGCCGGCCGGAAGATCGCGTCGAGCTCGGCCATGCGGTGCAGCACCCAGCGCTCGAGCTCGGGCATGTCGGCATAGGCCACGGTCTCGGCCGACGTGTAGCCGTCGAGGCTGCCCAGCAGGTAACGTAGCGTGTTGCGCAGGCGGCGATAGGCCTCGGCCTGGTGCTTCAGGAT
>CAYRBQ010000688.1:1723-2456 GCA_964422305.1 uncultured Reyranella sp.
ACGGGCCCGATGCGCTGATCCTCGGTGTAATCGGTGCCGACCACCCAGAGGCGCAGGATGTCGGCGCCGTACTGGTCGCAGACCGCCTGGGGCGCCGTGATATTGCCCAGCGACTTCGACATCTTGCGGCCCTGCTCGTCGAGCGTGAAGCCGTGCGTCAGCACGCCGTCGTAGGGCGCCCGGCCGCGCGTGCCGCAGCTTTCCAGCAGCGAGGAATGGAACCAGCCGCGATGCTGGTCCGAGCCTTCGAGATACATCACCCGGTCATTGCCGCCGTCGCCGCGACGACGCGCGCGCAGATCGGCCCGCTTCTCCAGGGTGAAGGCGTGGGTGGAGCCTGAATCGAACCAGACGTCGAGCACGTCGGTGACGCGCTCGTACTGCGCCGGATCGTAGCCGAAGGGCTTCAGGAAGCGGGCGCCGTCGGTGTCGGTGAACCAGGCGTCCGCCCCTTCAGCCTCGAAAGCCTCGGCGATGGCGGCGTTCACCTTCGCGTCAACCAGGATCTCCTTGCTCTCCTTCTCGACGAAGACGGTGATCGGCACGCCCCAGGCGCGCTGGCGCGAGACCACCCAGTCGGGCCGGTTGGCGATCATGCCGTTGATGCGGTTCTCGCCGGCGGCGGGGACCCATTGCGTGTCCTTGATCGCGCCGAGCGCGACCTCGCGGAGCGTGCGGTTGCCGAGCGTGTCGACCGCCTTGTCCATCGCGATGAACCATTGCGGCGTGTTGC
>CAYRBQ010000689.1:0-2453 GCA_964422305.1 uncultured Reyranella sp.
AGGAGATCGGCCCGATCGCCTCGCCGGATGCGATCCAGTGGGCGCCGGGCCTGCCCAAGACCCGCTCCGGCAAGATCATGCGCCGCATCCTGCGCAAGATCGCCGAGAACGATTTCAGCAACCTGGGCGACACGTCGACGCTTGCCGATCCGGCGGTGGTCGACGATCTCGTCAAGAACCGCGCCAAGTAGGAGCCCGATGAATCCGACGATCCTCCAGCTCGCCGCCGACCTGGCGGCGGGCCGCACGACCTCGCACAAGCTCACCGAAGAGGCGCTGGCGCGCATCGAGGATCCCAAGGGCGAAGGCAAGCGCGCCTTCATCAAGGTCTACAAGACGCAGGCGTTGGCCGCCGCCGACGCGAGCGACCTGCAGCGCAAGGCGGGTCTGGTGCCGTCGCCGCTCGCCGGCATCCCGGTCTCGATCAAGAACCTCTGCGACGTCGCGGGCGAGACCACGCTCTCGGGCTCGAAGGCGCTCGACGATGCGCCGCCGGCCAAGGTCGACGCGCCCGTCGTGGCGCGGCTGCGCGCTTCAGGCGCGGTGATCGTCGGCAGCACCAACATGAGCGAGTTCGCCTTCACCGGCGTCGGCGCCAACCCGCACTACGGCACGCCCGGCAATCCCGCCGACCGCACGCGCGTCCCCGGCGGGTCGTCGTCGGGCGCCGCGGTCTCGGTCGGCGACCGCATGGCCGTCGCGGCCCTCGGCACCGACACCGGCGGCTCGGTCCGCATTCCGGCGGCGCTCTGCGGCATCACGGGCTTCAAGCCGACGGCGCGCCGCGTGCCGATCGACAATGTCGTGCCGCTTTCCACCTCGCTCGACTCGATCGGGCCCTTGGCCAACTCGGTCGAGGACTGCGCCATCGTCGATGCGGTGTTCGCCGCAGAGCCCATCGCGATCCCCCAGGCCGCACCGCTCGCCGGCCTGCGCTTCGCGATCCCCAAGCACTATGTATTCGACGACGTCGACGCCACGGTCGGCAAGGCCTTCGAGCGCGCCTGCAAGGCCTTGGCCGCCAAGGGTGTCAAGATCGACCACATCGATCTGCCGCAGCTCAACGAACTGCCCGCGATCAACTCGAAGGGCACCTTCGCCGCGGCCGAAGCCTATGCCTGGCACAAGGACCTGATCGCCCGCCGCGGCAACGAGTACGATCCCAACGTGGCGCCGCGCATCCAGGCCGCCGCCAAAATGACGGCGCACGACTACATCGCGCTGATGAACAACCGCGCCAGCCTGCAGAAGCGCGTGTCGGCGGTGACGCAGGACTACGACGCGGTGATCATGCCGACCTGTGCGATCGTCGCCCCGACCATCGCCGAGGTCGATGCGCCCGACGTCTTCACCAGGAAGAACCTGCTGCTGCTGCGCAACACCGCGGTCGGCAACTTCCTCGACCGCTGCGGCATCAGCGTGCCGTGCCACGCCTCAGGCGAGCTGCCGGTGGGCTTCATGCTGATGGGCGAGGCGATGGCCGACAGGCGCGTGCTGGCCATGGCACGCTCGGTGGCGCCGGTCGTCCGCACCCCCTGATATCAGGGATCGTCGGGGCGGCGCATCCGCCAGACGTTGTCCGTCGTCGTGTATTCACTGTAGCCCAGCCGCGCGACCGGCTTGAAGGCCATCGTGTCGATACGGCCGTCCGTCACGATGGCCTCGTCGATATGGATGCCGACGACACGGCCGAACACCACCGTCGCGCGATGGTCCTCGCGACCCTCCTCGGCCGGCATCTCGACCGTCTTCCAGTACTTGCACTCGAGCGCGATCGGCGAGCGGGCGACCCTCGGCGGCTTGACGAAGCGCGACGGCGCGGGCGCCAGCCCCGCCAGCTTCATCTCGTCGACGCCGTAGTCGACCATCGTCGTCGTGACGTTCATCGCCTGGGCGAGCTCGGCGCTCACCATGTTGACCACGAACTCGCCCGTCTCCTCGGCATTGCGCCGCGAGTGCTTGGTCGGGTTGTCGCCGTAGGTGCCGGTGGTCGCGAAGTAGACCATCGGCGGCGAGCCGCTGACGGCGTTGTAGAAGCTGTAGGGCGCGAGATTGACCCGGCCCTGCCCGTCGATGGTCGAGATCCAGCCGATCGGGCGCGGCACGACCAGCGCCGTGAACGGGATCTCCATGCCGCTGCGGTCGCGGCGGGTCAGGTCGTAGAACACTACTGGTACCTCGGATCGTCCGGACGACGCATCTTCCAGACGTTCTCGGTGGTCGTGTACTCGCTGTAGCCGAGCCGCGCGACCGGCTTGAACGCCATCACGTCGACGCGGCCCTCCTTCAGGATCGCGTCATCGATGTGGATGCCGACCACACGGCCCAGCACGATCGAGCCGCGCTTGGCCTCGTGGCCCTTCTCCTCGGGCAGCTCGATGGTCTTCCAGTACTTGCATTCCAGCGCCACCGGCGATTCCTTGACCCGCGGCGGCTTCACGAAGCGGCAGGGC
>CAYRBQ010000690.1:0-2448 GCA_964422305.1 uncultured Reyranella sp.
CTCGTTCTACAGGGTTATAGGCCTCACCCTGAGGAGCACGCCGAAGGTGTGCGTCTCGAAGGGTGGCAACGGTATAACTGGTCCGACCCTTCGAGACGCGGTCCTGCGGACCGCTCCTCAGGGTGAGGTTGGAGGTGAAGCGAGACGATCCATGCCGACGACGAAGCGCAAGCCGGCCACGGTCGGCGAGATCCTTACCGAGGAGTTCATGCAGCCGCTGGGGCTGACACAGGGCGCGCTGGCCAAGGCGATGGGTGTCCAGCGCAAGCATGTGAACGAATTGTGCAATGGCCGGCGAAATGTCGAGCGCGGCCGGATCGATCGCGCGAAGCCATTGAAGATCGCGGCCTGAGGCTTTCCGATGCCGGTGACCATCGCCGTCGAAACCCCGCTGCAGGACGATGTCCGCGCACTTGTCGCCGAGCTGAACGCCGTCCTGCTGGAGCTGACGCCGCCCGAGCATTGCCATCATCTGACCGTCGAGCAGATGGCCGACGACAGCACGACCGTCTTCATCGCCCGCGACGGTGGCGCGGCCGTCGCCTGCGGGGCGCTCAAGCGCCATGGCGACGGCATCGGCGAGGTGAAGCGCATGTACACGAGGCCCTCGCACCGCGGGCAGAAGATCGGCGAGCGGATCGTGGCGCGCATCGAGGCGCTGGCGCGGTCCGAGGGGCTGATGCGGCTGGTGCTGGAGACCGGCGATCGCCACCACGCCGCCTGGAAGGTCTACGAGAACGCGGGCTTCACGCGCTGCGGGCCGGTGCTCGATTATCCCGACGTGAAGTGGTCGGTGTTCTACGACAAGCGGCTCGATGGGTAATGCCCTCGCCACCGGCCGCCTGCAGGCACTGCAAGCACCCATGCACTCGTCGGATCGAGCCATGCGTTGGTGAAGTTGCAGGTTCAGCAGGTTCTGGTATGATTTCTCCATAGGCTGGTGCTTCCCGCGCCGGCCTTTTTGTTTGGACCTTTGGCCGTCACTTCGGTGATGGGGCCATCGTAAGGGCATGACCCGCCCGCGCACGCCGCGGGTACGACCCAGAGCAGGGTGTGGGTGTAGCTGCCGCGTGGCGAGCGCGGATGTCCTCAGGAAGACGCCGGGTCAACCGGACGCCTACGAGACGACGACCTTCGAACGACCCTGAGCTGTCACAAGGTTTGTCACAGCATTTGTCACAATCAGGTGTGACAAACGGGCGGGTGAAAGGCCCGTATTTGCTGCTCTTTGGCGATGTCGTTTCTGTCGGAAGCACCGGTGATGCGACACGCATGGGCACAGGCGAGGGCACAACACATGCTACGTCGTGGTGTGCCCTCTGAGCGGGCGAAAAGCCCGTCGCTGTTGGCTCTCCGGCGTGCGGGGAGCGGAAGTTCGTATCGTTGTGATGTACCGCTACCGGATCTCGAAGCCGAGCTTCTTCAGGGAGGCGCGGATCGTCTCGCGGCCGTTCATCGACCTGAGCGGGCCGAGCCGGTTCAGCACGCGCTGCGTCCAAGTCGCCGCCGCCAGCTCGTGGCGGGCCGAGAAGCGGCTCATCTCCGCGTCGTAGGTCTTGCGCTGCTCCGCCTCGCCGCTCGCATCGTAGTGCTCGCGGTGCAGGACGGTGGCCTGCGGCAGGCGCGGCTTGACCTCGCCGGCGGCCTGCTCGGTGGCGTAGCCGAGGCAGAGGCCGAAGACGACGAACGACTGCTTGGGCAGGCCCAGCAGCTCGGCGACGCGGACCGGGTCGTTGCGCATGGCGCCGATATAGACGGTGCGCAGCCCGATCGACTGGGCGGCGACGCAGGCGTTCTGGGCGGCAAGGGCCGTATCGATGCAGGCTACCATGAAGGTCTCGAGCCAGGGCATGGTCTCGAACTGGGTCTTGGTGTCGTCCGAGATGCGCTGGTTGCGCGCCATGTCGGCCACCCAGCAGAGGAAGACCGGGCACTGCTCGATGTGCTTCTGGTTGCCGGCGATCTCGGCCAGCACCTTCTTCTTGGCGGGATCGGTGACGGCGATGGCCGACCACCACTGCATGTTGGAGCTGGTCGCGGCCGACTGCGCGGCGGCGATCAGCGTCTCGAGCGCGCCGGCCGGCAGCGGGTCGGGCTTGTAGCCGCGCACCGAGCGGTGGTCGAGCATGACCGCGATGGTCTCGTTCCACGGGCCGGCCGGCGGCAGCGCGTCGGCGCCGTAGCGGCGCGTGAGCGCATCGGTCTTCGAGGGCGTGGCGACAGTCAGCGAGTCCATGGAGCGATGCCTTCCGGTTTGCGGCGGGTGATGGCGGTCACCAGCGCCAGGAGAATGAAGCCTGTGACGATCATGAAGATGGCGCGTGGGTCGCCGCGGTCCATCAGCCAGCCGAACAGCAGGGGCGAGATCATGCCGCCCAGATTGAAGCCGGTGCTGACGAAGCCGAACACCTTGCCGAACGAGCCGGGCGGCGTGACGGCGCGCACCAT
>CAYRBQ010000691.1:0-2444 GCA_964422305.1 uncultured Reyranella sp.
TCTCGCCTTCTGGTGCCTGGCGGCCTTCTTCGGCCTCTTCGTGCTCTTCCTCTACGGACCCACGCTGACCATCCTCGTCCTGTCGTTCCAGGGGCCGTCAGGTGGCCTCACCTTTCCGATGAACGGTGTATCGCTGCACTGGTTCGGGAACCTTTTCGAGAAGCAGATGGTCGGCGACTTCGCAGGCTCGCTGCAACGCTCGATGTTGCTGGGCCTTGCGGTGATGCTGGTGACGGTCGTGGCCTCGTTCTCGGCGGGGCTTGCCTTCCGCACGCGTTTCCGCGGATCGGCCATCGTCTTCTATCTCGCCATCGCCAGCCTGATCGTGCCATCCATCCTGATCAGCCTCGGCATCGGCCTTCTGTTCCGCGTGCTGGGGTGGGAGGCCGCCTGGTACAGTTCGGCGTTCGGCGCGCATCTCACCTGGACCCTGCCATTCGGGCTCCTGATCATGTTCGCGGTCTTCAACCGCTTCGACCGGCGATACGAGGAGGCGGCACGCGACCTCGGCGCGACCTCCTGGCAGACATTGCGCCATGTCGTGATCCCAATCCTGTTGCCCAGCCTGATCGGCGTCGGGCTGTTCGGCTTCACCCTGTCGTACGACGAGTTCTCGCGCAGCCTCTACACGTCGGGCACCTTCAACACCCTGCCGCTCGAGATCTACGGCATGACGACCAATGTCACGACACCGGTGCTCTATGCGCTGGGCACCGTAACCACCGGCGTCTCGTTCCTGGTCATAGGGCTGGCGCTCGCGTCGGTCGTCTGGTTGCGCCGCCGAAGCGCGCGCCACGGCAGCGATGCCGGCAAGGCTGCCTGATCGCCGGCCGCCGGGCTAAACTCGATCCATGCATGGAGCGGATCCCTACGAGGCGCTGGGCGTGCGCCGTCGCATCAATGCCGCCGGCGCGCTGACGCGGTTGGGCGGCGCCGTCATGGCCCCGGCTGTCATGGAGGCGATGGCGGCAGCGATCGAAGCGGCGCTTCAGTCGACCGCCGCCTGACCTTCGTCGCGATAGGCCCAGCAGGTGTCGGGCGGGAGATGCAGGGCGACCTCGCCATCGCTGTGGCGGGCCGCTGTACCGAGCTCCAGCACCTCGAGCTTCTGGCCGCCGAACTCGACGTCGTAGACCGTTTGCATGCCCTGGTAGCGGCGCTCGACGACGCGGCCGGTGAAGCTGTTGGCGGGGCCGCGCTCGCCCAGGCGGATGTTCTCGGCCCGCAGCGCAACGCGCGCCCGGTCGCCGACGCTCAGCGGTTGCGGCGTCCACGCCTCGATGCGCCCGGCCTGGCCGAGATCGATGGTCGCGCGCTCGCCCTTGCGCTCAAGCACCTTGCCCAGCAGCACGTTGGAGGCGCCGGTGAAGTTGGCGACGAAGGAGTCGGCCGGCCTGTTGTAGATCTCGCCGGGAGGCGCCATCTGCAGCAGCTTGCCCTCGCGCATCACGCCGATGCGGTCGCCCAGCACCACGGCCTCGGCCTGGTCGTGGGTGACGTAGAGCCCGGTCATGCCGGTCGCCTTGAGGATGCGGCGCAGTTCGTCGCGCAGGCGGATGCGCAGCTTGGCGTCGAGATTGGAGAGCGGCTCGTCGAGCAACAGGAGCTGCGGCCGGTAGACCAGGCTGCGGGCCAGCGCCACGCGCTGCATCTGGCCGCCCGAGAGGAGAGTGGCCGAGCGGTCGGCGTATTCGCCGAGGCCCACCAGGTCGAGCGTTTCCTTCACCTTGGCGTCGATGTTGCCGCCGGAGCCGTTGCGACGGTGCTTCAGCGGATAGGCCACGTTCTGCCGCACCGTCATGTGCGGCCAGACGGCATAGGATTGGAAGACCATGCCGATGTCGCGTTCACGCGGGCTGACCAGCACGCCACGCTCGGGTTCCGACACGGTGCGGCCGCCGATCGAGATCCGCCCGCCGGTGGGATGCTCGAGGCCGGCGACGCAGCGCAAGGTCGTGGTCTTGCCGCAGCCCGAAGGGCCCAGCAGCACCACGATCTCGCCCGCCGGCACGTCGAAACTCACGCCGTCCACGGCGGGCCTGCCCGCCGCGAACTGCTTTACCAGGTCCTGGATGAGAAGAGCGGAGGTCACTGGCGATAGCCGTAGGTCTTGTTCCACTCCTCGAGCCACGACGCGCGCAGCTTGTCGAACTCGTCGAACTTCGGCACCCACACCTTGATCACCTTCGGATCCCAGCCCTTGGGATAGGCCGGCGGCTCCTTGAGGGAGGTGATGTTGCCGAGCTTGGTGATCATGAAGGTCTGGCCTTCCTTGGACAGGCGCCAGTTCATGAAGAGGCGGCCGGCATTCGGGTTCTTCGAGGCCTTGGTGAGGCCGTCGGCATAGGGAATGATCGGCACGCCTTCGGGTGGGAAGATGGCCTCGGCGGGCGCACCGTCGACGATCTTGGTGTAGATGATGTTGTAGAGCAGCGGGGCGATCG
>CAYRBQ010000692.1:0-2444 GCA_964422305.1 uncultured Reyranella sp.
CCTGAAGCCGACCTACGGCCGCTTCTCGCGCTGGGGCGTCGTCGCTTTCGCGAGCTCGCTCGACCAGCCCGGCCCGTTCGCGCGCAGCGTCGAGGACACGGCGCTGCTGCTGCAGGCGATGTCAGGTCACGACCCGAAGGACTCGACCTCGGCACCATTGGCAGTTCCGGACTTCGCCGCCGCCGCGCGCAACTCGGACATCAAGGGCCTCAAGGTTGGCATCCCCATGGAGTACCGCGTCGACGGCACGGCTGCCGAGATCGTGGCGCTGTGGGACAAGGGGCTGGAGATGCTGAAGGCGGCCGGTGCGCAACCGATCGAGGTCTCGCTGCCGCACACCAAGTACGCGCTGCCGGCCTACTACATCGTGGCGCCGGCCGAGTGCTCGTCGAACCTCGCGCGCTACGACGGCGTGCGGTACGGGTTGCGCGTGCCAGGCAAGGACCTCACCGACATGTACGAGAGCACGCGCGGCGCGGGCTTCGGCAAGGAGGTGCGCCGGCGTATCATGATCGGCACCTACGTGCTGTCGGCCGGCTACTACGACGCCTACTACAAGAAAGCGCAGCAGATCCGGCAGCTCATCGCGCAGGATTTCAGGAACGCGTTCGAGAAGTGCGATGTCCTGCTGACGCCGACGGCGCCGACGGCTGCCTTCGCGGCCGGCGAAAAGATGGACGATCCGGTGACCATGTACCTCAACGACATGTTCACCATCCCGGCCTCGATGGCTGGCTTGCCCGGCATCTCGGTCCCCGCCGGCGTCGACAAGGACGGTCTGCCGCTGGGCCTGCAGCTCATCGGCCGCGCCTTCGACGAGGTGACGATGCTGCGTGCCGCCGCCGCCCTCGAGAAGGCCGCCGCCTTCGGCGGTCGCGCGGCGGGCTTCTAGCATGTCCGCGGACCTCTATGCCGCCTTCCTTGTCGCCTGCCTGGTCGTAGTCGTCGTGCCTGGTCCGACGGTGACGCTCATCATCGGCAACAGTGTCCGGCACGGCGTGCGTGCCGGACTCCTCAATGCCGCGGGCACCCAACTCGGGCTTTCGATCATGATCGCGATCGTCGGCATCGGCCTCACCTCGCTGATCGAGGCGGCGGGCCACTGGTTCGACTGGCTGCGGCTTGCGGGCGCGGCCTATCTCGTTTGGCTCGGCTGGAAGATGATCCGCTCGTCGGGCGAGGCCACCGAGGTGACGCCGCCGCGTGGCGGCTTCCTCATGCAGGGCGCGCTGGTGGCGCTCAGCAACCCGAAGACGCTGATCTTCTTCGGCGCCTTCTTCCCGCAGTTCATCGATCCCGCGCGCGACTACGGCCTGCAGATGGCGATCATGGGCGTCACGGCCATGCTGTTCGCCGCGGTGTCCGACAGCGCCTATGCGTTGGCCGCCGGACGCGCTGGTCAGGCACTGTCGGCCAAGCGCGTGCGGTTGATGTCGCGCCTGAGCGGCGGCTTTCTGATCGGCGGCGGGGTCTGGCTGGCATTCTCCCGCCGCTGACCGTGGCCTGGGCTTGGCTAGCCTGCGGTGAGATTGTTCTCCTTGATGACCTTGCCCCAGATGTCCTGCTCTTTCTTGACGTAGGCGGAGAATGCCTCGGGAGAGTTGAGCACGACCTCCATGTCGAACTGGTCGACGAACTTCTGCGTAACGTCGTCGGTCCGCACTGCTTTCGAGATCGCCGCATACATCTTGTCGATGATCGGTTTGGGCGTTCCAGCCGGTGCGTACACACCCCACCACGAGAACGAGGGCAGCGCCTTGACGCCCTGCTGCGCGAGGGTGGGCGTGTCCGGTGCGAGCCTGCTGCGCTGCTCGCCGGTGACCCCGACCAGCTTCAGCTTGCCGGCTTTGACGTGCGGCATCATGTTGGCCAGGCTCGTGACCGACAGGTCGGTGACGCCGGCGAGCGCATCCTGGTAGAGCGGCCCACCCCCCTTGTAGGGAATGTAGTTCATCTTGAAGCCGTTTTCCTTCTGCAGGAAGGCGATGAAGATCTGGGCGAGGCTGGAGTTCAGCGATCCGATGCTGATCTTGCCCGGCTCAGCCTTGGCCGCCTTGATGGCCTCCGCGAAGGTATCGTAGGGCCGGGCGGGATAGGCAGCGATTCCCTGGGCGCTGCGGCCGATCTGCGTGACCGGCGTGAGTTCGCTGTCCTTGTAGGGCAGGTTTTCATTCAGGAGCGAATTGAGGATATGGTTGTCGAAGACGAACAGCCAAGTCTGTCCGTCTGGCGGCGACTTGGCGGCGACCGCCGCACCCACCACGCCGCTGCCACCCGGCTTGTTCTCGACCACGATGTTCCAGCCGGTCTGCTCGGTGAGCTTGGCCTGGATGATGCGCGTGATCGGATCGGTCGAGCCGCCCGGCGGGAACGGCACGACGAACTTGATCGTGCCCTTGGGCCAGTCGGCCTGGTCTCTCGCAATGGCAGGAGCGCCCATGGTC
>CAYRBQ010000693.1:0-2441 GCA_964422305.1 uncultured Reyranella sp.
GCTCGACGTGCGCCGGCTCTATGCCTTCACGTTCGGGGTCGGCGCGGCCTGCGTCGGCGCCGCCGGCGCGCTCATGATCACCATCATCCCGGTGACGCCCTTCCTCGCCGCCGAATACACGCTGCTCGCCTTCGTCATCGTGATCGTGGGCGGGCTCGGCAGCATGACCGGGGCGCTGATGGGCGGACTGCTGATCGGCGTCAGCGAGGCCGTCGCCGGCCTGATCCTGCAACCCTCGCTCAAGAGCATGGTGAGCTTCGGGATCCTGATCCTGGTGCTGCTGCTCAGGCCGCAGGGTCTGTTCGGCAAGAGTCCGCAATGAGCCCGCTTGCCCGACTGACCGACGGCGTTCCGTCGCGTGCGCTGTGGGCGCTCGGCCTCCTGCTGGCCGCGTTGCTGGTCGCGCCGGCCCTGCTCGGCAAGTACGGACTCTCCGTCCTCATCCTGGTCCTCTACTTCGCCTATGTCGGCCAGGCCTGGAACATCATGATGGGCTTCGCCGGCCAGCTCTCTCTCGGCCATGCCCTCTATGCCGGCCTCGGCGGCTACATCGCGGCCGGCCTCTTCTTCCACTACGGCATCGGCCCGTGGGCCGGTGTGTTCGTCGCCGTCGCGGTGGCGGCACTGGCAGGATCGATCGTCGGCTATCTCGGCTTCCGCTTCTCGCTGGCCGGCGTCTACTTCGCCCTGCTCACCATCGCCTTCAGCGAGTTCACGCGCATCGCCTTCGACCACTGGGACTGGATCGGCGGTTCGGGCGGCCTGTTCCTCAAGGTCGATGCGACCGTGAACGTGCTCGACCTGCGCGGCGGCGCGGTGCTCTTCTACTACGTGATCCTGGCGCTGGCGGTCGGCGCCTTCGTCGCCTGTCGCGCCCTGCTGGAGAGCCGGCTCGGACGCTACTGGCTCGCCATCCGCGAGGACCCGGAGGCGGCACAGGCGGTCGGCGTGCCGGTGTTCCGCTGCAAGATGATCGCCATCGTGATCTCCTCGGCGATGACGGCGCTCGCCGGCGTCTGGAACGCCTTCTACTACAACAACCTCTTTCCCGAGACGGCGTTCGCCATGGGCCGCTCGATCGAGTTCACCCTGGCACCGATAATCGGCGGGCTGGGCACGCTGTTCGGGCCGATCGTCGGCGCCGTCGTGCTGACGGGACTGGGCGAGATCTTCACCGACCTCAGCGAAGTCTTCCATATTCCGGGCATCAAGCAGATATTCTACGGCCTCGCGCTGCTGGTGATCGTGACGTACAGGCCGGCCGGCGTCTGGCCGTGGCTCGCCGAGCGCTTCGGTTTCGGCGAGAAGCGGCGATGAGCGGCGCGCAGCTCGCTCTCGCCGGTATCGGCAAGAGTTTCCGCGGCCTGCGTGCCGTCCACGACGTCTCTTTCGATGTGCCGCCGGGTGCCATCCATGCGCTGATCGGGCCCAACGGCGCGGGCAAGACCACGATCTTCAACATGATCGCCGGCGTCTACCGGCCCGATGCCGGCAGCGTCGAGCTCGATGGAAAGAAGATCTCCGGCCTCAGGCCCGATCTCGTCTGCGATGCCGGCGTCGGCCGCACTTTCCAGATCGTGAAGCCCTTCAAGGCGCTGAGCGTTCTCGAGAACGTGACGGTAGGCGCGCTCCATCGCCGACCGATGCTGGCCGAGGCGCGCGCCCATGCCGCCGATATCCTGGCGCAGCTCGGCCTGCACGACCGCCGCAACCAGGCCGCCGAGAGCCTGACCCTGCCCGACCGCAAGCGTCTCGAGGTCGCACGCGCGCTCGCCACCGAGCCCAAGCTGCTGCTGCTCGACGAGGTGATGGCGGGCCTGCGCCCCACCGAGATCGACGTGATGGTCGCCTTCCTGCGCGAGCTCAATGCCCGCACCGGGCTGACGATCCTGCTGATCGAGCACGTGATGCGCGCCGTGATGGCGCTCGCCGCCCGCGTCGTCGTGGTGAGCTACGGCGAGAAGATCGCCGAGGGCACGCCGGCCGAGATTGCGCGCCACCAGGCCGTGCTCGACGTCTATCTCGGCGAGCAGGAGGCTGAATGACCGCGCCGCTGCTCCAGGTCGAGGGCCTCGACCTGTACTACGGCGACGCCCAGGCTCTCGCCGGCGTGTCGCTGGAGATCGACGCGGGCGAGATCGTCGCTATCGTCGGCGCCAACGGTGCGGGCAAGAGCTCGTTGATCCGTGCCATCCACGGCATCGAGAAGCCGGCGCGCGGCCACGTACGCTTCGACGGCAAGGACATCACCGGCTGGCCGTCCTTCCGGGTCTGCGAGGCCGGCATCGGCCACGTCGCCGAGGGGCGACAGGTCTTCCCCAACCTTTCCGTGCTCGAGAACCTCGAGATGGGTGCCACGCCGCGGCGCGCCCGTGCGCTGGAGAAGCAGACGCTGGAGCGCGTCTTCGCCATGTTCCCGCGGCTTGCCGAGCGGCGGCGCC
>CAYRBQ010000694.1:0-2434 GCA_964422305.1 uncultured Reyranella sp.
GCATCGTCGAGTCCGCCCATCGCCGCCTGGATCATCACCAGCGCATGGTTGGCGATCACGATGTCGGCCTGGCGGGCGCGGCGTATGGTGCGCTCGACGAAGCACTTCCGGTAATGCTCGCAGGCCGAATAGATGCACTCGCCGCGGCGATCGGCGAGGCGCTGCACCCGGCTGCGGCCCACGAGATCGAGCAGCCAGGCCGGCAGGTCGCCGCCGATCATGTCGCCGTCTCGGCTGGCCAATGCCCAGCGCGCCAGCAGACCGAGGCCCACGGCGTTCTCGGGCATCAGGCCGGTGCGCATCACGGCTTCCTGGAAGTTCAGCAGGCAGAGATAGTTCTCGCGGCCCTTGCGGATCACGACTCGGCGGCGCTTCTCGGCGCTGTCGCGGTGGAGCCGGTCGAGCTCGTTGTCGATCTGGCGCTGCAGGTTGCGCGTGTAGGTCGCGATCCAGACCGGCGCGCCGTTCTTCTCGGCCCACAGGCTGGCGGGCGCCACGTAGCCCAGGGTCTTGCCGACGCCGGTGCCCGCCTCGACCAGCACGACGTGCGGCTTGTCCTCCTCCTCGCGCGGCGCGAACGCCTCGCTGGCGGCGGAGGCGTAGTCGCTCTGCGTCGGTCGCGCCTCGGCGATGTTGGTGCCGGCCGACACGAGCTGCGCCAGTCGAAGCCGCGCTTCGCGCGGCTCGACGGGGTGGCTGCCGGCCGGCGGCGGGGGCGGCGGGTCCTCCCAGACGGGCAGCGTCTTCCAGACGTCGAGCCCGGCGCCGGGCCGCGGCTTCTTCGTGCCCTGGTCGATACCAAGGGCCGCCAGCACAGCCTCGCCCCACGGCCAGTTGCCGCGCGCCATGGCGAGCGCGGTTTCCTTCATCTCCGGCGAGGCCAAGGCCGCCATGTCGTCGAGCTCTTCGAGCAGGCCGCGTGCGACCTGCGGCAGTGCCGACACTTCTTCTTCCGGCGTCGCGGGAATGGCGAGATCGAGCGCCTCGCAGAGGCCGCGCACCGTCGGCAGGCAGAAGCGTGCAGGCCGCACGAAGGCGAAGAGTTCGAGCAGATCGCGCGCGGGGATGTCCTCAAGGCCGAGGCGCGCCGCGACGGCGGGCATATGGCAGACCAGCGGCGAGGTTCCGGCCGCACGCAAGGCGACATCGCCCGCCTTGAGGCGCTCGATTGCGCCATCGGGCGACCGCCACAGCGCGCCGCGGGCGGTCGCGACCAAGGCCGGCCAGGAGGAGAGCGCGGGGATCGTCACCGGGCGGTGCATAGCACAGCCCAAATGCCCGATGCAGCGACCGTCGGTTGTCACTAGAATCGCGGACCATGAAGCCACCGTCCGTTGTCCGGAAGACCACCTCGGTCTTCCATCAGTCCGGTGCCATGGAAGTCGGCAAGGGCAGGATCACCGGCGTCATCGCCCTGACATTGAGCGGTCTGGCGGTGCCGGCGTTCCACTTCGCCGCCTTCCTCGACCAAATCCTCGGCATGGCGGTGAAATCCGACCGGCGCTTCCCCAGCAAGTACGACGTGCTGGGCGACTACATGCCGCCGGGCTTCGTGCGTCAGCAACTCTTTCCCTTCATCCGGAAGGGATGAGGCGCCGCGACCTCCTGCTGGCGGCGGGAGGGCTGGCGGCGCTGCCGCGCGCCGCGCTCGCTGCCGATCCCGACGTGGTGATCATCGGTGCGGGCGTCGCCGGCCTCACGGCGGCGCGCACGCTGATGGCCGCCGGCAAGAGCGTGCAGGTGATCGAAGCGCGGGATCGCATCGGCGGCCGCACCTACACCGATGCCAGGACCTTCGGCCTGCCTTTCGATCACGGCGCGCAGTGGATCGAGGCGGCGAAGACCAATCCGGCGATGGCGATCGTGAGGGAGGCGCAGGCGCGCACCGTCCCGGAACGCGACGAGCAGCTTCTCTATCTCGCCGGTGCGGAGCTGCCCAAGGACGAATACGCGCGCTTCGAGAAGATCGCGCAGGAAGCCTCCCGCAAGCTCCAGGAGGCGCTGAAGCGTGCGCCGCCGCAGTTCGGCGACGCCGTCGTCGGGCGGGTCCTGGTGCCTGCCGACCAGTTGCAGGCGCTTGCCTACGCGATGGTCGGTCCGCTGGAGCAGGGCGTCGAGAACATGGAGCTGTCGGCGCGCGATTTCCTGCGCCAGCCCGAGGCCGATCCGCAGCTTTCGATCGAGGGCGGGCTCGGTGCGATGATCGCGCGTTGGGGCGCCAAGGTGCCGGTGAAGCTCGGCGTCCGCGCCGTGCGCGTCGACTCGACCGGTCCGACGGTCGCCATCGAGACGACGGCGGGCCAGGTGCGTGGCCGCGCCGTCATCGTGACCGTTCCGACCGGCGTGCTGGCGACGGGCCTGCTGGGCTTCGCGCCGCAGCTCAGCGCGGCGCGGCGCGAGGCGATCGAGCAGCTCCCCATGGCGACCTACAACA
>CAYRBQ010000695.1:0-2432 GCA_964422305.1 uncultured Reyranella sp.
ACCTGGTGCCAGGGCTGCGCCCTGCCGTCGACGGCCGAGTACTGGCACATCGGCGAGACGACGATGCGGTTGGGCAGCGTGACGCCACCGAGCTCGATAGGGGTGAAGAGTTGGGCGGTCATGGGATCCTCTGAAAGGTCAGCCGTTGATCGACGGCCCGGCCTCGTGGCCGAGCCATTCCTCGATCAGGCGGCGGGCGATGGAATCGCGGCGCGGCATGAAGAACGAGCCGTCCTTCGGAAGGTTCTCGGTGCGAAGCTCCTCGCGGCTCATCCAGCGCGCGCTCTCGAGCTCGGACTCGTTGACGCTGAAGTCGAGCGACTCGGCCTCGGCGTGGAAGCCGATCATCACCGAGGCCGGGAACGGCCACGGCTGCGAGGAGCGGTAGACCACGTTGTTCACGCGCACCTTCACTTCCTCGTAGACCTCGCGCGCCACGGCGTCCTCGAAGCTCTCGCCGGGTTCGACGAAGCCCGCGAGCGTGGAATGCATGCCGCGCGGGAAGTGCTTGCCGCGGCCGAGCAGGCACTTGTCGCCGTGATGGACCAGCATGATCACCGCCGGGTCGGTGCGCGGGAAGGTCTCGGTCTTGCAGGCCTCGTTGGTGCACATGCGGACATGGCCGCCGCGCGTGATCTTCGTGGTGGCGCCGCAGACGCCGCAGTAGCGGTGGCGGCGATGCCAGTAGGTCATGCCGCGCGCGTAGGCGAGGATCGAGCCCTCGCGCGCAAACAGCAGCGGCCCCACCTGGCGCAGGTCGACGAACTCGCCGAGGTCCTGCAGCGGCACGTCCTTGCCCGTCACGTCGACGGCGAAGTACGGCATGCCCTCGACATAGCCCAGGAAGATCTGGGTCTCGCTGGCGTTCGCAATGGCGCGGCCCATCATGCCCTGCAGGAACACCGCTTCCGGGTTTCCGCCGGTCTTCACCAGGTTCTTCTCGGAATCGATGGGAACGAACCGTGCGGCGCCCGAGGACGCCAACTCGATCATCCGCTCGTCGTTCTCGCGTTCGTGGCTTGCACGGTCGATTTCCGCGCTGGAATAGGGATTTCTGGGTCTTTGCATGTTGGCCGGGACGGTGCCACAGGCTCGCTGGGCCCGCAATTCGCCGACCCTTAATCGACGAGCGCGCGCTCCAGGACCTGCGCCACGTGTATCGCCTGACGGTCGGAGCCGTCGGCGATCTGGTGGCGGCAGGAGGTGCCGTCGGCCACCACCAAGGTGTCGGCATCGGCCTTGCGTATCGCCGGCAACAGCGACAGCTCGGCCATGGCGATCGAGGTCTCGTAGTGCTCGGCCTCGTAGCCGAAGCTGCCGGCCATGCCGCAGCAGCTCGACTCGATCGGGCTGACGGCAAGGTCGGGCACCAGCGACAGCGCCTCCTGCACGGCGCTCATCGCGCCGAATGCCTTCTGGTGGCAGTGACCGTGCAGCAACGCCTTCTTGGTCTCGAGCGGGCGCAGCTCGAGCGACAGCCGCCCTGCCTTCTTCTCGCGCACCAGGAACTCCTCGAACAGCATCGCCTGCCCGGCCACGAGCTTGGCGTCGTCGCCGAGGTTCAGCGCCAGGAACTCGTCGCGCAGGCTGAAGAGACAGGAGGGCTCGAGGCCGATGATCGGCACGCCCTTCAGGGCGAACGGGCGCAACGCATTCAGCAGCCTGTAGCCTTCGCTGCGCGCCCGCTCGACCTGGCCGGTCGCGAGCCAGGTGCGGCCGCAGCAGAGCGGCGGCGCGCCGAGCGTCGGCCAGGCGACGGCGACGCGATGGCCCGCTGCCGTCAGCACGCGCCGCGCCGCATGCAGGATCTCGGGCTCGAAGTTGTTGGAGAAGGTGTCGGCGAAGATCACGACCGTCGCGTCGCGATCGTCGACCGCGGTGGTCGACAGAAACGTGTCGGAGCGCCAGGCCGGCAGGCGGCGCTGCTTGGCGAAGCCCAGGTAGGACTGCACGAACCAGGCGGCGTTGAACAGCCAGGGTGCGCGCCGCGCCCACGGCGCCATCGCCGGCACGCTGCCGATCAGCCGGTCGCGCCACGACAGGCCGCGCGCCATGCGCCGCGCCGCCTTCACCTCGATCTTCATGCGCGCCATGTCGACGCCGGTCGGGCAGTCGCGCTTGCACCCCTTGCAGCTCACGCAGAGATCCATCGCCGCAGCCACGGCATCGGAGCGCAGGCCTTCGGAGCCGAGCTGGCCCGAGAGCGCGAGGCGCAGCGTGTTGGCGCGGCCACGCGTCAGATGCTTCTCGTCGCGCGTCACGCGGAAGGACGGGCACATCGTGCCAGCGTCGAACTTCCGGCAGTGACCGTTGTTGTTGCACATTTCGGCGGCCTTCGCGAAGCCGCCGGTAGGGTCACCGCCCGTGCCGGGCGCGGTGAGCTCCTCGGTGCGCGGATCGTTCTGGACGTTCCACGCCGACCAGTCGAGCAC
>CAYRBQ010000696.1:0-2410 GCA_964422305.1 uncultured Reyranella sp.
AGTGTGCCGGGTCCGCGCGTCAGGACATAGGCGAGAATCGAGGCCCACATCAGGTGCTCGGGCCAGTTGCCGGGATAGACCAGAAACTGGATGGTGAGCGTCATCACCAGCAACGCGGCGGCACCCAGCCGGGCGAAGAGGCCGAGAACCAGCAGGACCGGCGCACTCAGCTCGACGGCGGTGCCCATGTAGGCCGCGATCTCCGGCGGCAGCAGCGGCAGGCGGTATTCCTCGCGGAACAGCTCGACGGCGGTGTCGAAGCTCTCGAACTTGTTCATGCCGGATCGGAAGAAGGTGGCGCCGACGGCGAGCCGCATGCCGAGTTCGAGCACCGACAGCGGGAAGCGGGCGCCGGTGGCCCTGAGGGCCGCGAGGCGCGAGACGATGGGCCGGTGCCCTTCGACGTCGCAGGCGATCGTGTCGGTCGTCATGTCGGTCTCCTCGAATTGGTGTCGGCCGCCGCCTCCGGCATCGTCCGGCATTCCCGGGCGAGCCGACGCATTGAATTGGGGCGGGGAAACGCCGGCTGGTGTGCCGGACGCGACGGCCGATGTCGGTCAGCCCTTGGCGGCGGTCAGCTTGCCGCCGGTGATCTTCTCGCAGGTGCCCTTGGGCACGCTGAGCCAGGCATCAGCCTGCGCGTCCTTCTTGGACGTGCCGGCGCACGAGGAGGTCGCGGTCTGGCAGTCGTTCTTGCCGGCCTTGGCGACGCCGTAGCACTTCTCGACGTTGCCCTGGGCCTGGGCCGCCGCGCCGAGCAGCAGCGCGGTGCTGAGGGCGGCGGCGATGGTGAGCGTGGTCTTCATGGTGAAAGCTCCTTCGGTATGGTGTCCCTTTCGGGTGGCCGCACCATGCCGGGAGCCCGCTCGCGCCTGAAATATCGATCCCCTATGGGATCGATGCGCGAGCGCTATAGGGGCTACAGCACCATCTGCGTCTGCGTGACGACGGCGACCAGCTTGCCCTCGGCGGTGGTGACGCGGGTCGTCCAGACCATGGTGCGGCGGCCGCGATGGACAGGCGTCGTCTCGCCCACCACCGTGGTGCCGACCGGCGCCGGCCCCACGAAGTTGGTCTTGCTCTCGATCGTGGTGGTGCCCTTGCCCTCGGGCAGGTTCAGCACGGTGGCGGCGGCGCCCAGCGTGTCGGCGAAGGCCATGACCGCGCCACCGTGCAGGATGTCGGGCCGCGTGCAGAGCTCCTTGCGGACGACCATCTCGGCCTTCACCAGGGTCTCGCTCGCGGCGGTGAACTTCAGCCCCAGCACTTCGGCGAAGGGCAGCTTGACGTCGTTCAGGAGCTGAAGCTTGTCCATGTGTCGTTTCCTTTAGGCGGCGGCGCCGATCTTGCGCAGGCCGAGATACTCCAGGATCGCGAGATCTGCCACGACCAGGGCGACGACAACGATGCCCGCGATGCCCGCGGTGGTCCACGATGCCGGCAGCATCAGGATCACGGCGCTGATCACGACCCAAGCGGCATCCAGGGCGAAGATCGCCCGCGCCCATCCCACCGGCATCTCCTGCCGCGAGGCGACCCAGCCACAGAGCGCGCCGAAGGCCACGAAGCCCAGACCCAGCAACAGGAAGGCCGTGGCGAGATCGATCCCGAGCACCTGGACGGGCTCGTGCGTGGCGATCCTTGCGAACGGACCCGCGAGGACTGCCAGGAGAGCGCCGGAGCCCACGGACAGAATGGCGTTGCCCCAGAGGGTACGGCGGAGCAGGCGGTCGGAAAATGCGTTCATCATGTCCTCCTTCGTGTTGCGGACACCCCGGAGATCGCATCCGCCCATCCTTCCCTCAATTACCGAGGAGGTAATCGGCGGACCGGTGGGCCGGTGCTAGGTTTCGCGGCATGAGCATGACCAGCACCACGCCCCAACCCGACCTGTTCGGCCCCATGCTGCGCACCTGGCGCCGGCGCCGCGGCGCCAGCCAGCTCTCTCTGGCGCTGCAGTCCGGCGTCTCGCAGCGCCATCTCAGCTACCTCGAAAAGGGCCGCGCCAAGGGGAAAGTCGTTGTTCAGATGAAGTAACGGCGTCGAAAGCAGCGGCTGGCGGCGAGATCACATCGGAGCAGGCAACATGACTCAATCGGATAAACGCGGCAGCCAACCTTCCGTCCAGGACGTCGCGCTCATTGTCGGAGGTGGGCCCGGCATCAGCGCAAGTTGCGCCAGGTTGTTTGCGGAAAACGGCATGCGGGTCGCCGTCGCAGCCAGGAATCCCGACAAGCCGGGCCTCGAAACGCTCGAAAACGAGCATGGTGTGCGTCGATACGCCTGCGATGCAGGCGAGCCGGCGGCAGTGGCGCAGCTGTTCGAGAATGTCATCCGCCAGATCGGGACGCCGAGGCTCGTGGTGCACAACATCGACGGCCGGGTTCCCGGCATTTTCCGCAAGAGCGTC
>CAYRBQ010000697.1:0-2408 GCA_964422305.1 uncultured Reyranella sp.
CGCACGACAACATCCGCTGCAACTCCGTGCATCCCGGCATCATCGCCACGCCGATCTGGGGCAAGATCCCGACCGGCGCCGAGGGCAACCGCCGCAACGCACCGATCGATCCGGTCGAGCGCTCCGCCGCCATCACGCCGCTGGTGCGGGTGGGCGAGGCGCGGGACATCGCCAACGGCGTGCTGTTCCTCTGCACCGACGCGGCCAACTACATGACCGGCCAGGAGCTGGTGATCGACGGCGGCATCACCGCCGGCGGCCGCCCGCAGGCACGGCCGCAGTAGCCGCAATGGGCAACGCCGCGGCGCGGGGCTGGATCGTCGTCGCGGCGCTGAGTGCCGCTCTGTCCATCGCGATCGGCGCCTTCGCCGCGCACGGGATCGACGTCGCCACGCCGGCCGGCCTCAAGGCGCGCGAGTTGCTTCACACCGGCGGCCAGTACGGGATGATCCACGCGCTGGCGATGCTCGCGGTCGTGGCCCTCGCGCATGGTGGGCGGCTCGGCGACCGCCCGGCGCTCGCCGCGCAGTGGCTGTTCCTGATCGGCAGCGTGTTCTTCCCCGGTGCCCTCTACGCGCTGGCCTTCGGTGGGCCGAAATGGTTCGGCGCCGTGGCGCCGATCGGCGGCACCGCCTTCATCCTGGGATGGCTCTGCCTCGCCGCCGCGGCGCTGCTCAGGAAAGCTGCTCGTCCATGAGCTTCAGCGCTTCGGCCGCGAAAGCGTACATGTTGGCCTCGCGGTCGCCGGAGCCGGTACGTAGCGTGCGCGCCACGCTGCCGTTGGGGCCGAACACGGCGACGCAGGTGTGACCTGCGGGATCGCCGTAGGAATTGCCGGTCGGGCCGGCGGCGCCGGTCTCCGCGAGACCCCAGGTGGTCTTCAGGCGTCCGCGCACATGCTCGGCGGCGAGCAGCGCCCACGGCTCGGAAGAGGAGCGCACGCCAGCGCGCTTTTCGCGCGGCACCGCGAGGAACGCATCGCCCGCCGGCCGCGTATAGACCACGGCGCCGCCCATGAAGTAGGCCGAGGCGCCCGGCACGGCGAGCAGGGCCGCCGACACCAGGCCGCCGGCCGACGATTCGGAGATGCCGATCGTCTCCTTGCGCGCCTTGAGCTTCTCTCCGACCTTGCGGGCGAGCGGCAGCAGCGGGTCCATTTCGTCATTCCTTCTTGGTGAAGATGTCGAGGACGAGCGGCACCTGCCGGCCCATCCAGATCGCGCGCTCGCGATGGTCCTCGAGATCGTGCCCGGTATTGGGATGGATGAACAGCGTGAGCTCGCCTCGGTTCAGCGCGAACCACGAGAGCAGCGGGGCGAGCTGGTCGTTGCGGAACGCCACCTGGTAGCTGAACATCGGATGCGGGCCGACCGGCTTCTCGTGGAAGCGGCCCATCTCGATGTCGAAGCTCTTCTCGATGCGCTCGCGCAAGGCCCATGCCGCGTCGCGCGAGGCGGCGTCGAAATAGACGTGGGCGTGCCAATCCTTGATCTGCGCCGTTTCCATCACGCGAACCTCTCGTACCGAAACTCGCCTGCCGGAACCTCGGACCGTTCCCCGATGCGAGCTCCCTTGCTAGGGTCGGGCCCATCATGAACTTCGATTTCTCCGACGACCAGAAGCTGCTCAAGGAGCAGGTTCGCAAGTTCCTCGCCGACAAGTGCCCCACCAAGGTGGTGCGGCGCGTGCTCGACGGCAACGAAACCCATGCCGACGACGTGTGGAAGGGTCTCGTCGAGCTCGGTGTGCCGGCCACCGGCATCCCCGAGGAATACGGCGGTCTCGGCCTCTCGCCGCTCGAGGTCTGCGTCGTCGCCGAGGAGATCGGCCGCGCCGCGGCCCCCGTGCCGTTCGACACGTCGGTCGTCCTGGCGACCGAGGCGCTGAAGCTCGCGGGCTCCGACGCGCAGAAGAAGAAGTGGCTGCCCGAGCTCGCAGCAGGCAGGGCGATCGGCACCTTGGCCATCGCCGAGGGGCCACAGCCGCCCAAGCCGCGCACCGTCAAGACGACCTTCGGCAACGGCCGCCTCAACGGCCGGAAGGTGCCGGTGACCGACGGCGAGGCCGCGACCTTCGCGATTGCCCTGGCGAACACCGGTGGCAGCGGCGAGCGGGCGGTGTCGCTGGTGATCGTCGACCTCGGGCAGGCGGCGGTCGCCAGGAAGCGTATCGAGACGATCGACCCGGCACGCAAGCACGCCGAGCTCACCTTCAAGGACGCCTCGGCCGAGCTGCTGGGTGCCGAGGGCGAGGGCTGGCGGCTGCTCGAGCGGCTCTACGACGCCGCCGCGGTCTACTTCGCCTTCGCCCAGGTGGGCGGCGCGGAGGCCGCGATGTGGATGGCGCGCGACTATGCGCTGCAGCGCCAGGCCTTCGGCCGCGCCATCGGCTCCTATCAGGCGATCAAG
>CAYRBQ010000698.1:0-2408 GCA_964422305.1 uncultured Reyranella sp.
CTTGTTGCCTTCGAGGATAGCGTGGTGCGCCCACGTCACCGTGGTGCCCGAGAGCAGCAGGATCAGCGTGTTCATGAAGGGCAGGTCGAACGGCGCGATGATGCTGATGCCCTTGGGCGGCCAGATGCCGCCGGTAGCCTCGGTCCGCACCGGCTGCTCCGGCGAGCCCGGATAGAGCGCGGAATCGAAGAAGGCCCAGAAGAACGCCGCGAAGAACAGCACTTCCGAGGCGATGAACAGGATCATGCCGTAGCGCAGGCCGAGCTGGACGACCGGCGTGTGATGCGTGCGCGACTCGACGATGACGTCGCTCCACCACCAGTACATGACGGCGAAGATCAGCAGCAGGCCGGGTGCGATGACCCACCAGTGCACGGCGTCCACGACCGCCTTCATGCCCGAGCCCAGCATGTCCGGGTGCATGCCGACACCGGCACCGAGCGCCAGCAGCAGCGCACCGAGCGCGCCCAACGCCGGCCACGGGCTGGGATCGACGAGATGATAAGGATGCTTGGGAGTGCCGTCGGCCATGTTCATCCACCCTTTCGAAGTCCGTCGGCAGGCACGCCGCCGAGCAAGGTCCTGGCCCGTTCCGTCTTCGCTTCGAAGAAGGTGTACGAAAGCGTGACGGTCCGGATGTTGTCGTAGCGCCGATCCTTGTCCAACTCGGGATCGACGAAGAACACCACGGGCATGTCCACAGACTGCCCGGGCAGCAGCAACTGCTCGGTGAAGCAGAAGCACTGGAGCTTGTTGAACCACGGCCCGGCATGCTCGGGCGTGACGTTGTAGGTCGAGGTGCCGACGAGCGGCCGCTGCGAGACGTTGGTGACGCGGTAGTGCGCAAGGTGCTCCTCGCCCAGACGCACCTTCACCTCGCGCTGCAGCGGCTCGAAGCGCCACGGCAGGCCTGAGTCGACATTGGAGTCGAAACGGACGGCCACGGTCCGGTCGAGGATCGGCCGGTCCCCGGACTGCGCCACCAACGGACGACCGCCGAAGCCGGTCGTCCGGCAGAATAGGTCGTAGAGCGGCGCGGACGCGTAAGCCAGGCCGCCCATACCGGCCGTCAGCAGGACGAGCCGGCGTCCGAGCCGCGCGTTCTTGTCGGCGATCGACTTCGGCACCGTACTCACCCGTGGCCTCCCATGCGCACGATCGTCAGCACGAAGAACGCCACGACCATGACGACGAGGAAGCCCGCGACGAACAGGTTCTTGCCACGCTGGCGACGGTGGACGTCGGTGTCGCCCGGGCGGCGGTCCTGAACCACGACGGCGCTCATCCGGCGATCCGGCCGACCAGCAGATCGACCGGCAGGGCCGCGAAAACGGCGGCAAGATAGAGAAGCGAGAAGCGGAACATCCGTCGCGCGGCACCGTGTGCAGTATCGTCGTCTTCGGTCCGCCATACGGCGATCGCGTGGCCGACGAATGCGAGGCTCAGTCCGAGTGCGATGACGCCATAGAGCCATCCCACCGCACCGTACAGCGTCGGCGCCAGCGCCACCGGGATGAGCAGCAGCGTGTAGACGAGCATCTGGCGCTTGGTCTCGCGCGGACCGGCGACCACCGGCAGCATCGGCACGCCCGCACGGCGATAGTCGTCGCTGCGATAGAGCGCCAGCGCCCAGAAATGCGGCGGCGTCCACAGGAACACCAGCAGGAAGAGCGAGACGCCGACGGCTGAGATGTCGCCGGTTGCGGCCGCCCATCCGATCATCGGCGGAAAGGCGCCGGCGGCACCGCCGATCACGATGTTCTGCGGCGTACGGCGCTTCAGCCAGATCGTGTAGACGAAGACGTAGAACAGGATCGCCGCCGCGAGCAGCGCCGCCGCGACGAAGTTGGTCGCCACGGCCATCAGCAGGACCGAGAAGATCGACAGCAGGACGCCGAGCCCCAGCGCATCGTCCGGCGCCACCCGGCCCGACGGCAACGGCCGACGACGCGTGCGATCCATCAGTGCGTCGAGGTCGCGCTCGTACCACATGTTGATGGCGCCAGCGGCTCCCGAACCCAGTGCGATCGCGATCACCGCGAGCGCCGCGGTGAAGGGATGGACGTGACCCGGCGCGATCATCAGGCCGATCCAGCCGGTGAACACCACCAAGGACATGACCCTGGGCTTCAGCAGATCGATATAGTCGCGCACACGCGCGGACGCCTCGGCGGTGCCGATGCTGCCCGGGAATGTATGCGCTGTGTCGCTCATGTGCCCTTCAAGGCGAAGGCGCCGCCCTCCGGTTCAGGCAGGGGGCGCCTCCGCTCCGTTCCTAGGGATGTGCCGTCGCCGAAATGTGCGGCAGTTCCTCGAAGGTGTGGAACGGCGGCGGCGAGTCGACCGTCCACTCCAGCGTCGTCGCGCCGTCGCCCCAGTAGTTGGCGCCGACCTTGCGGCCATACATC
>CAYRBQ010000699.1:0-2405 GCA_964422305.1 uncultured Reyranella sp.
CGTGACCGAACGCGCTGCGGCTCTGCGCGATCTCGTTCTCGTGGTGCGGGAAGATGAGGTCGAGGCCGCCGGCATGGATGTCGAACGTCTCGCCCAGCAGCGAGCCGCTCATCGCCGAGCACTCGATGTGCCAGCCGGGCCGCCCGCGGCCCCACGGGCTCGGCCAGCCCGGCTGCGCGTCGGTCGACGGCTTCCACAGCACGAAGTCGGCGGGATCCTTCTTGTAGGGCGCAACCTCGACGCGGGCGCCGGCGATCAGCTCGTCGCGCGAGCGGCGCGACAGGCGGCCGTAGTCTTCCATGCTGGGCACGCTGAACAGCACATGGCCCTCGGCCGCATAGGCATGCCCGCGTGCGACCAGGCGCTCGATCAGGGCCACCATCTGGCCGACATACTCTGTGGCGCGCGGCTCGGCGCTGGGCGGCAGGGCACCAAGGCGCGCCATGTCGCCCTGGTAGGCGGCCCCGGTGCGCGTCGTCAGCGCCTCGATGCTCTCCTTGTTCTCGGCGGCGCGCACAATGATGCGGTCGTCGATGTCGGTGATGTTGCGGACGTACGTCACCTTCGGATGGCGCCGCAGCAGCAGCCGGTAGAGCACGTCGAACACCACGACGGGCCGCGCGTTGCCGATATGCACGTAGTCGTAGACGGTCGGGCCGCAGACATAGAGGCGCACGTGGCTGCCATCGAGCGGCACGAACGGCTCTTTCTCGCGCGACAGCGTGTTGTAAACGACGAGGGACATCGCCCCTTACTCCCGATTCAGATGCAGACGGAGACCGACGGGCCCGGAACGGGCGTCAGACCTCGGAACATCGCGGAAGAAAGCGGATCGACATTGCGCCTGTTTACAGGAAGCGTTCCGGTCACGCAAAGGGCGGCCCACAGAAAGTTATGCGGTGCGGCCGTTCAGCCGCGCCCCGAGCGGATCGTGGGCGGGTCGTTGGCGGGTCAAGCGCGCTCCGCTACTGTCGTGCCCGAGACGGAGGAAACGACGGACAATGCGCACCCAGGACATCGAATACCGGGCCGATGGCGCCCGGCTGGTCGGGCAATATGTCGTGGACGACACCAAGCCCGGCCGCCGCGCCGGCGTGCTGGTCTGCCACGAGGGGCCCGGCCTCACCGAGCACACCAAGAGGATCGCCGCGCGCCTCGCGGGCCTCGGCTACGCCGCCTTCGCCATGGACTATCACGGCGACGGCAAGCCGCTCGACGATGCCGAGGAGCGCATGCGGCGCATCTCCGGCTGGATCGCCGACGCCACCGGCATCCGCGCGCGGGCGCTCGCGGCGCTCGACGTGCTGAAGGCACAGAAGGAAGTCGACCCGGCGCGGCTCGCCGCCATCGGCTACTGCTTCGGCGGCACGACCGCGCTCGAGATCGCGCGCAGCGGTGCCGACGTGAAGGCGGTGGTCGGCTTCCATTCGGGCCTCGCCACCGCACGGCCGCAGGACGCCAAGAACATCAAGGGCCGGGTGCTGGTCTGCATCGGCGCCGAGGATCCGATCATCCCGCCGGAGCAGCGAGCGGCGTTCGAGAACGAGATGAAGGCGGCCGGCATCGACTGGCGCCTGCAGCTCTACGGCGGCGCCGGCCACAGCTTCACCAACCCCGCCGCCGATGCGCGCGGCATGAAGGGCTTCTTCTTCCACGACGCGACCGATCGCCGCTCGTGGAATGCCATGATCGAGCTGTTCAACGAGACGCTGAAGTAAGGGAGGAATGAAGATGAAACGCCGTCACCTGCTGGGCGCGGGCGCAACCGCGCTCGTCGCGCCGTCCATCGTGCGCGCCCCCGCCTGGGCGCAGGCCAAGTACCCCGCCCAGCCGATCCGGCTGGTGATCCCGTTCCCGCCGGCCGGACCGACCGACATCATCGGACGCATGACGGCCGAGAAGCTCACCGGTGTGCTGGGCCAGAACGTGCTGGTCGACAACAAGGCCGGCGCCGCCGGGTCGATCGGCGCGGTCGAGGTGAAGAACGCCAAGCCCGACGGCTACACCTTCCTGTTCGCGACCTCCTCGACGCACGCGATCAACCCGACGGCCTTCACCAAGCCGCCCTACGATCCGGTCAAGGACTTCACCCCGGTCTCGTCGATCTGCGTCAACCCGCTGGTGCTGGTCGCCCACCCGTCGATGCCCGACACGCTGATGGGACTCGTCGATCTGATGAAGAAGAATCCCGGGAAGTATTCGTACGGATCGTCGGGAATGGGTGGCATCACCCATCTCGCCGGCGAGTACCTGAAGGCGTCGGTCGGCGGCATGAACGTCGAGCACGTTCCCTACCGCGGCTCGATGCCGGCGCTGCAGGACATGATGGCGGGCAACGTCATGTGGATGTTCGAGACGATGAGCACCTCACTGCAGCTCCATCGCAGCGGCCGCGTACGGATCCT
>CAYRBQ010000700.1:0-2400 GCA_964422305.1 uncultured Reyranella sp.
GTGCCGTCGTCCTGGCGATGGACGACATGGGCATCCCAGATCTTTTCGAACAGGGTCCGCGGCGGAGCCGGAGGCGGCGGCGGCGTGGCCGACTTCTTGCGGAACGCCATGGCGCGCCTACTTCTTGCCGCCGCCCTTGGCGGCGCGGACGTTCTTCTCTTCCTTGGGCTTCTCCTTCTTGAGCTTCTCGCGGCGCGGCGTCTTGTTCTCCGCCTGCTCGGCGATCAGCTCGCGCTGGGCTTCGGTGTCCTCGGCGATGCGGCTCGCCTTGCCGCGCAGGTCGCGCAGGTAATAGAGCTTGGCGCGGCGCACGACGCCCTTGCGGACGACCTCGATCTCCCAGATGCCCGGGCTGTAGAGCGGGAACACGCGCTCGACGCCTTCGCCGAACGAGATCTTGCGCACGGTGAACGACGAGTTGACGCCGTCGTTCTTGCGGCCGATGCACAGGCCTTCGTAGACCTGGATGCGCTCGCGGTTACCTTCCTGCACCTTCACGTGCACCTTGAGCGTGTCGCCCGGCTCGAAGCGCGGCACCGGCCGCTCGGCCGTGATCTTGTCCATCTGGGCCTGGCCCAGCGTATCGAGAATGTTCATCGCATCCATCCTTTCGTCACTTCTCGTCGTTCCTTGCGGTCCGCCGGCCTGCCCATAGATCGGGCCGCCGCCGCCGCGTGATCTCTTCCCGCCGCTTCATTCGCCACTCGGCGACCTTGCCGTGGTGGCCCGAGACCAGGACCTCGGGCACGCGCCGCTCGGTTCCGTCCGGGCCGGCCCAGGTCGCGGGCCGGGTGTAGTGCGGGTACTCCAGCAATCCGTCCTCGAAACTCTCCTCACTCGCCGATTCGGCCGCGCCCATCACGCCGGGCAGCAGCCTCACGCAACAATCCATCACCGCCATGGCCGCGATCTCGCCCCCCGAGAGCACGAAGTCGCCGACCGATATCTCCTCCAGCGCATGGGCCTCGATGACCCTCTCGTCCACGCCCTCGAACCTTCCACACACCAGCAGCACGCCCGGCCCCTTCGCCAGCTCCCGGCCGCGTGCCTGACTGAACGGCGCGCCCCTGGGCGAGAGCAGGACCTTCGGCACTCCTGCCATCCCCGGTGCCTGGACGACCGCCTCGATCGCGTCCGACAGCACGTCGGGCTTCATCACCATGCCGGCGCCGCCCCCGAAGGGCGCATCGTCCACCGTGCCATGCCGATCCTTGGCGAACCGCCTGATATCGACCGCCGACAGCTCCCACAATCCTTCCTTCAACGCCCGGCCGGCCAGGCTCTCGCCCAGCGGCCCCGGGAACATCTCCGGGAAGATCGTCAGCGCCGCAGCTTTCCACATCGTAGGCGCCACACGTTATTCCTCCGCCTCCTTCGCGGGCCCACCCGCCAGCAGACCTGCCGGAGGATCGACCGTTACCTTGCCGCCCGGGACATCGATCTCGGGCACCGCCTCGTCGGTGAAGGGCAGCATCACCGAATGTCTCGATGCGCTGCCTCCCGACACTTCCATCGTCGTGCCGCCGCCGAAATCGTGGAAGGCCGTGACCTTCCCCCAATCCCGGCCGTCCCGGCCGACCGCGGCGAGACCGATCAGGTCCGCCTCGTACCACTCCCGCTCGCCCGTCGCCGGCAGCCGCTCGCGCTCCACATAGAGCCGCAAACCCCTGACTGCCTCGGCCGCCGTTCGATCGGCTACGCCCTCGATCCGTGCCAGCACCGCGCCCTTGACGGAACTCAGCGCCTCGACCCGGTACTTCTTCTTCCCCGTCTCGTCCGACAGCTCGCCGTAGGAGGCGATGGCCATCGGATCCTCGGTGAAGCTCCTGATGCGCACCAGGCCGCGTACGCCGTGCGGCGCCGCGACGACGCCCAGCAGGACGCGGCCCTGATTCATCAGGTGGCCGCGGCCTCCGCAGCGGGTTCGGCAGCGGCTGCCGGCGCCGCGGCAGCGGCGGCCTCGGCCTTCATGCGCTCCTGCGCCTTGGCGCGGGGCTGGCTCTTCTTGGTCTGCTCGCGGCGCTCGCGTGGCTTCATCATCTCGGCCTGCGAGAGGAACTTGGCGACGCGGTCCGACGGCTGCGCGCCGACCTTGAGCCAATGCGCGATGCGCTCCTTGACGAGCGTGATGCGCTGCTCGTGGTCCTTGGGCAGCAGCGGGTTGTAGGTGCCGAGCTTCTCGATGAAGCGGCCGTCGCGCGGGCTGCGCGAGTCGGCGACGACGATGTGGAAGAACGGCCGCTTCTTGGTGCCGTGCCGGGTCATACGGATTGCGAGCATTCTCTAGATCCTCTCTTTCGATTCGTCCGATTGCGTCTCTGTTCTCTCAACCTTCAGCGCGGAAAACCCGGCGGCATTCCCATGCCCCCGAGGCTGCGCATGAATCCCTTTTCGCCGAGC
>CAYRBQ010000701.1:0-2400 GCA_964422305.1 uncultured Reyranella sp.
AGGCGCTCGGCGACGTAGGGATCCCACGGCTCGGCATTGACGAAGTGCGGGGACTTGGGCCGCGGTGCGGCGGGGGGCGGCGTCGACGTCCGGTCGGTCATGTCACTTCTCCGACGTCGCGCCGAAACGGATGCGGGGATCGAGCGCCGCCAGCGCCAGATCGGAGATGAGCATGCCGATCACCGTCAGGGTCGCCACGAACAGCAGGAAGGTGGCGGCCAGGTTGACGTCCTGGGTCTTGAGCGCGCCCAGCAACATCGGACCCGTGGTGGGCAGCGAGAGCACGACCGAGACGATCACCGAGCCCGAGATGACGTCGGGCAGCAGGCCGCCGATGTCGGCCACGAACGGGTTGATCGAGTGGCGCAGCGGATACTTCACGAGGAGCTTCATGGGCGGCAGGCCCTTGGCGCGGCCGGTGACGACATACTGCTTCTGCAGCTCGTCGAGCAGATTGGCGCGCAAGCGACGGATCATGCCGGCGGTGCCGGACATGCCGATCACGATCACCGGGATGATGAGGTGCTGCATGATCGACACGACCTTGCCCCAGGAGAGCGGCTTGTCGATGTACTCGGGATCCATCAGGCCGCCGATCGACAGGCCGAAATAGACCTTGCCGACATAGAGCAGAACCAGCGCCAGCAGGAAGTTGGGGATGGCGAGGCCGATGAAGCCGATGAAGGAGGCCACGTAGTCGCCGAGCTTGTACTGGTGGGTGGCGGCGTAGACGCCGATGATGAACGACACGATCCAGATGAAGGCGATCGTGGCCGTCTCCATCACGATGGTGAGCGCAAGGCGCTCGCCGATCAGCTCGGACACCGGCACGGTGTCCTGGCAGGAGAGGCCGAAGTCCCAACGGAAGATGCCGGTCACCCACTCGAAGTAGCGCGCCCAGAGCGGCTGGTTGAGGCCGTACATCTCGCGCAGCTCGTCGGCGCGCTTGTGGGCGTCGGCATCGCCGCGGGCCAGCAGCTCCTCGATCTGCGAGGTGACGCAGTCGCCGGGTGGCAGGTCGATGATGAAATAGACCAGCGCGCTGATCACGAACAGGGTCGGGATCATCAGCAGTACGCGGCGGACGATGAAGTTCAGCATATCAGGCTGCCTCCCCTCGTCCCACTCCCGCAGCACGCGCGATACGTACGAAATGACCGGGCTCGACCTCAGTCCAGTAGAGCGGGATCCTGCCGGTGTCTTGGAACGGCTCGGGCCATACCGAGGGATCCGAGGCCTTGCCCTCCATCAACGCGCCGAGATCGAGGCGCGCGTCGGGATCGGGCATCGGCACAGCCGAGAGCAGCGCCTTGGTGTAGGGGTGGATCGGGTTGCGGAAGAGCTCGCCCGACGGCGCCAGCTCGACCAGGCGACCGGCGCACATTACGGCGATGCGGTCGGCGATGTAGTCCACGACGGCAAGGTTGTGGCTGATGAAGAGATAGGTGAGGCCGAGCTGCTTCTGCAGGTCCTTCAGCAGGTTCAGGATCTGCGCCTGGATCGAGACGTCGAGGGCGGAAACCGGTTCGTCGCAGATCACCATGTCGGGGCGCAATGCGAGTGCGCGGGCGATGCCGATGCGCTGGCGCTGGCCGCCGGAGAAGGAGTGTGGGTAGCGGCTGAGGTGGCGGCGGTCGAGGCCGACCATCTCCATCAGCTCGGCCACCATCTCGCGACGGTAGGCATCGTCGCCGATGCCGTGGATGACCAGCGGCTCGACAAGGATGTCGTAGACGGTCATGCGCGGGTTGAGCGAGCCGAACGGGTCCTGGAAGATGAACTGCAGCTTGGTGCGGAAGCGGTTGAGCTCCTCGCCCTCGAGATTCAGCACGTCGACCTTGCGGCCCCAGTCGTCGAACACGACGCGGCCGCCCCCGCCCTTTCCGTCCGAGTCGGCATCGGCTGAGATACCGCGCATCAGCATCTTGCTGAGCGTGGTCTTGCCGCAGCCCGACTCGCCCACCAGGCCCAGGCACTCGCCGCGCTCGACGTCGAAGCTTACGTCGTTGACGGCGCGCACAGTGCGCGTGGTGCCACCGCCCATCAGCGATTCGAGCAGTGTGTCGGCCTTGCGAATCCGGAAGGTCTTGGAGACGTGGCGCACCTTGAGGACGGGCGCCTTGGGATTGAAGGTCGAGGTCGGCGCCGTGGCCGCCTTCTCCTTCAGAAGATGGCCGGTCGTGCCCTTGATCTCACGGATCGGCTGCAAGCGTTCGCCGGGCACCATATCGAAGCGCGGGACGGCATGGAGCAGCGCCCGGAGATAGGGATGTTGCGGGTTCCGGAAGATGTCGTGCAGATCGCCCGATTCAACCACCTTGCCGCGATACATCACGACCACGTCGTCGGCGACGTTGGCGACCACCCCGAGATCGTGGGTGATCATCAGCAGCGCCATAC
>CAYRBQ010000702.1:0-2396 GCA_964422305.1 uncultured Reyranella sp.
AGGGCTGCGGCAATGCCCGCGCCTTCGTCTGCCCCTATCACGGCTGGACCTACGATTCGCAAGGCAAGCTGCTCGGAGTCACCGACAAGGTGGGCTTTGCCGGCCTCGATCTCGGCGCCCACGGGCTGGTGCGGCTCCCGGCCGGCGAGAAGCACGGCATGATGTTCGTGCGCGCGACGGCCGTTGCCGAAGGCGAGAGCGCGGAGATCGATGTCGACGTCGTGCTCGGCCGGTTCGCGCCGGCCTTCGCCGCGCTTAAGCCCGAGACCTACCCGATCCACTCGGTCGATCGCGTCAGTCCGCGCATCAACTGGAAGTTCGCCGTCGACACCTTCCTCGAGGGCTATCACATCCCGCATCTGCACCGGAAGACGATCGGCCCGTACTTCATCGGCAATTGCGGCACGTTCGACGGCGCAGGATCGCACGGCCGAATGTGCGTGGCGCGCACGTCGATCGACGCGGTGCGCGCGCTGCCCGAGGGCGAGCGCAACTTCACGCCGCACGTGATTGCCATCTACCAGCTCTTCCCCAACACCATCATCGTCTGGCAGGTCGACCATATCGAGATCTGGCGCGCCTTCCCCGATCGCGACGATCCCAGCCGCTGCGACATCGAGTTCGCGCTCTACAAGCCCGCCGACAGCGACCGGCCGGAAGCCTATTGGGAGAAGAACCGCGACATCGCGATCCGCACCGTGATGGAGGAGGATTTCCCGCTGGGCGAGCGCATGCAGATCGGCTTCGAGTCGGGCGCCACGCGCGAGGTGATCTACGGCCGCAACGAGCCGTCGCTGGTGCATTTCCACAGCTCGATCCGAAGCGCGCTCGGCGTCGCGGCATGACCTCGGCCGCGCGGCCGGCCGACTTCCCCGCCGGCGGCTGCGCCGTGGTGATCGGCGGGTCGGGCGGCATCGGCCGTTCGGTCGCCATCCAGCTCGCCCGTCACGGCTGCGACGTGGCACTCAACTACTTCAGCGGGCCGGCCCGCGCCGAGGAGACGGCCGAGCTGGTGCGCGGCGCGGGCCGCGAGGTCCATGTCGCCAAGGTCGACCTGCGCGACGAGGCGGTGGTGAAGGAGTTCGTCGACGACGCGGCGGAGCATTTCGGCGGCGTCCACACCGCGATCTACGCCGCCGGCCCCTACATACCCATGCGGTTCGTGAGCAAGCAGCCCTCGGCTGCGTTTCGCGAGGTGATGGAGCACGACGCTTTCGGCTGCTACCACCTGATCCAGGCGGCGCTGCAGCATCTCCGGAGCTCCAGGGGCAGCTTGACCGCCATCGTGACGCCCGCGATCCGCCGCTACGCGACCAGGGATATCCTGAGTGCGGCGCCCAAGGCCGCGATAGAGCAGCTCGTGAAGGCGGTTGCCGCAGAGGAGGGGCGCTTCGGCGTCCGCGCCAACGCCGTCGGCGTCGGCGTCATCACGGATGGGCTCTATCACGCGCTGGTCGAGCGCGGCGACTTCGACGAACGCTTCCTCGAAGCCTCGCGCCAGGCCAAGGCGCTGAAGCGGCTGGGCACCGCCGACGAGGTCGCCGAGGCCGTGGTGTTCCTCGCCTCGCAGCGGGCGCGCTGGATCACCGGGCAGACGCTGATGGTCGATGGCGGCTATGCACTATAGGGGCCTGTCGCTCTCGCTGCTGGCCTTCGCGGTCTTGGTCTACGTGGCGGCGCTGGCGCAGGACGAGGTGTTCTGCGTCGCCGGCAAGTGCGACGACTGGCCCGGCTACGCCGTCCTGCTGTTCGGCGTGCTGGCCGTCAGCGATGAGCCGGGAAACGTGGCCTGGGTGGCCAATCCGCTCGCTTTCGTGGCCTCGATCGCGATCCTCATCGGCCGCCGACTGCCGGCGCTGTTGCTGTCGGCCGCCGCGCTCGTGGCCGCGGCTTCGTTCATGCTCGCCAAGACGGTGGTCTCCAACGAGGCCGGCATCGCCAATCCCGTCACCGGTCTGCGGCTAGGCTACTGGCTCTGGCTGTCGAGCCTGGCGATCACCTGCCTCGCCTCTGCGACCGCGACCCGTTCCACATCGACCCAGTGAGGTCAGTTATGCTGCGTACCAAGCCGCCGTTCCGCGCCGACCAGGTCGGCTCGCTGCTGCGCTCTGCTCCGGTGAAGGAGGCGCGCACGAAGCGCGCGGCCAATGAAATAACGCCGGCCGAGCTCAGGGCGGTCGAGGATGCCGAGATCGCCAAGCTCGTGGCGAAGCAGGAGTCGATCGGCCTGCAGGCGGTCACCGACGGCGAGTTCCGCCGCTCCTGGTGGCACTACGACTTCCTGAAGGGCCTCGACGGCGTCGAGCTGGTGAGCGTGGCGCAGGGCCTCCAGTTCAAGGGCACCGAGACCAAGGCCGAGGGCATGCATGTCAACGACAGGATCGACTTCACCCACC
>CAYRBQ010000703.1:0-2395 GCA_964422305.1 uncultured Reyranella sp.
GAAGGGCGGGATGACCTTCGGCATCTGCCGCGTCGGCATGAAGATCAGGCCCATGGCGGCGGCGACGACGCAGAAGGGCAGGGAAATGTAGAAGACGTAGCGCCAGGAGAAGTACTCGATCATCAGCCCGCCGAGCGTCGGACCGATCGCCGGCGCGAAGACGACGCCGAGACCGAACACGCCCATCGCCGTGCCGCGGCGCTCAGGCGGAAAGACGGTGAAGATGGTGGCCATCACCAGCGGTTGCGCGACGCCGGCGCTGAAGCCCTGCAGCACGCGAGAGAAGATCAGCATATCCTCGTTCGGGGCCGATCCGCCCATCAGCGCGCCGATCGAGAAGAAGAGCAGAGCGGCCACGAAGGTGCGGCGCTCGCCGAACACGCCGGTCAGCCAGGCGTTGATCAGCATGCCGGCCGTCATGGTCGCCATGTAGGCCGACGACATCCACTGCGCCTTGTCCTGGCCGATGCCGAAGGCGCCCATGACGTCGGGGACGGCGACGTTCACCGTCGTCATCGCCAGCACCATCGAGACCACGCCCATCATGCCGGTGATGGTGACCAGCCAGCGATAGGCCGGTCCGAAGCGTTCGGTGAGGGCGGCGGCGGTCTGAAGCGGAAGGCTGGCGGAGGTCACGGCGCGTTGCCCATGCTTCGAGACGCTCGCTGCACTCGCTCCTCAGCATGAGGTCGTTTGTGCTTCAACAAGCCTGGCCTCATCCTGAGGAGGCCGCGCAGCGGCCGTCTCGAAGGATGGCTACCGGATGTCAATTTCGACTTCGACCATCATGCCGGGCGTGAGCGGCTTCGGCATCTTGACCATGTCGATCTTGACCGGCACGCGCTGCGTGATCTTGGTGAAGTTGCCCGAGGGATTGGGGGTCGGCAGCAGGGCGAAGCGTGCCGTCGTGGCGCTGCCGATGCGCGCGACGCGGCCCTCGAAGGTTTCGCGCGGATAGGCATCGACCGTGACATGCACGGGCTGGCCGAGCTTCAGCCGCCCGACCTGCGTCTCCTTGATGTTGGCCTCGATCCAGACCTCGTCCGGATTATGCAGCAGCAGGATACGCTGGCCCGCAGCCACATACTCGCCAGGCAGCGTGAAAGTGCGGTCGATGACGGCCGGGATCGGACTCTTGATCGTGCGGTCCTCGACATCGACCTGCTGCTGATGGAGCTGCGACGCCAGCACGGCGACCTGATGGGTCAGCGCCTCGATCTGCGCGTCGATCACGCCCAGCCTGTCGTGGCCGACCCGCGCCTCGGCGAGGCTGCCTTCGGCCTGCTCGTGCTCGGCCTGGAGCTGCAGGATCTGGATCTCGAGCTTGGTCACCGCCGTCTGCGCCACCTGGAGTTGCCGCTCGTTGATGACCTTGCTGCCGAACAGCGTCCGGCTGCGTTCCAGCTCAAGCTTGGCGAAATCGAGATCCGCACGCAGGGCCGCCAGCGCCTTCTCGCGAACCGTGATGTTCGACGTGCGGGTGCGCATCGCGGCATCGGCCTGGTTCTGGTCGAGCTTGCGCTCGGCGCGCAGCCGCGCCCGCTCGACCCGTATCCCTTCGATCTGCGCCTTCAGCCCGTCGACCTTGAGCTTGGCGACCCGGTCATCGATCTTCACGAGGATCTGGCCCGCCTCGACCTTCATGCCTTCGCGCACGGCGAGATCCATGATCCAACCATCTGCGCGGCTCGACACGGTGACGATGTCGGCGCTCACCCTCGCATCGTATTCGTAGACATGGGTCAACCGCAGGTGCAGCTCGCGGCCGCCATAGGCGAGTGCGGCGAGCAGCACGACGGCGATGGCGATGAAGCGCGGACTGCGCACGAAGCCCAGAAGACCGGTCGGGCGAAAACGCTGACGCTGAGGCGCGCCGATTGCCGGAGAGACTGCGGCGGGCGAGGCGGGCATCGTCTTGGCGACGGGCGGCGGCACCGATTGGTCCACGGTCTACCCCGCCGTTCCCGGCTGCGAAGCGCAGGCATCGCCACGGTCTGTCATGGAACAAGAATACGGCTGAAACATTCGGCGGGCCATCGGTCCGGCCGATTTGCTGCAGCGCGCCGGTTGCATGCCCACCCGCCGGATCGACTGCAGTTCCGCATCCGTGCTCCCCGGCCTTGCCAAAGCAGCCGACCCGGTCGACGGTTCGAGGGACGCGGTTGAAACGCCGCTCGCACAGCAAAAATCCAACCGGGGAACGTCGTCATGCCTGATGCCTCCCATTCTTCTGCGCCCCGCGACCTGGACGTCGCCATCGTCGGCGGCGGCCTGGCCGGCCTCTACGCCATCCACCGCCTGCGCAAGCTCGGCCTCAAGGTCCGCGCCTATGAGGCGGGCTCCGGCATCGGCGGCACCTGGTTCTGGAACCGCTATCCCGGCGCGCGCTGCGACG
>CAYRBQ010000704.1:0-2394 GCA_964422305.1 uncultured Reyranella sp.
TGGAAGTTCACGATAGCGGTGATCATGGTCGCCTCCTTCAGGCCGTCGCGCGCTCCTCCCGAACGCTCCAGAGCAGAACGAAGCCTAGCACCAGGAAGAACAGCACGCACGCCATGCCGATCCGCGTCGAGCCGGTCGCCGTGGTGACGATGCCGATGGCGAGCGGCGCCATCCAGGCGGTGGCGCGGCCCGACAGCGCGAACAGGCCGTAGAACTCGCCGCTCATGCCTTCGGGCGCGATGCGGCCGACCATGGTGCGGCTGGCGGCCTGCATCGGCCCCATGCAGAAGCCGAGGAGCAGCGCGAAGCCCATCAGCACCTTCTCCTGCACCGAGCCGAACAGGCCGCGCGTCGGGCTGAGCGGCTCGGCGGGCACGAGGTAGAAGACGTGGTTGGCGGTGACACCGACGATGCCGACCGTCGCGATGACGACGCCGGCGATGGCGAGCTGCACCACCCGCTTGCTGCCGATCCAGTCGTCGAGCTTGCCGCCGAGGAACGCGCCGGGGATCGCGAAGACCGTCAGGATGATGCCGAAGATGCCCAGGGTTGTCGTGCTCCAGCCGAAGGTCGCGGCGGCATAGACACCGCCGAAGGCGATGATGGCGGCGAGCCCGTCATTGTAGAGCATGAAGGCGATCAGGTAGCGCAGCGCATTGCCGAAGCGCGGGATGCGTTTCAAGGTCGACAGCAGCGAGCGGCCGCCCTCTTTCGCGGCGACCAGCAGCGGCTGGCGGCGTGCGCCGGCGGAGTCCGGTGTGAACAGGAACATCGGCAGCACGAAGATCGCGATCCACAGCGCCGAGGCAGGGCCGACCAGGCGCTCGAGCTCGTTGGTCGCCGGATCGAGGCCGAACAGCGGGCGATCGTTGTTTGCGGCCAGGCCGAACATCGCGGGCATCGAGACCGCCAGCACGACGAACAGCGAGACGAGGCCGCCGCAATAGCCCAGGCCCCAGCCGAAGCCCGACAGCCAGCCCATGCGCTCGGGCCGCACGATGTTGGGGAGCTGCGCGTTGTTGAACACGATCGACATCTCCGCGCCGACCGTGGCCAGAATGACCGCCCAGCTTATCGGCAGGATGAGGTCGGGCCGGTGGGGATAGGCCCACCAGAGCCCCGCGCAGCCCGCGACGAGCAGGAACTGGAAGGCGAAGATGAACGGCTTGCGGCGGCCGCCCGCGTCGGCCATCGCGCCGAGGAAGGGGCTCATCAGCGCGATCAGGATACCCGAGGCCGACTGCGTGAAGGCCCAGGCCGACTGGCCCTTCACCGGATCTCCGACCAGCACGTTCGCGAAATAGGGTGCGAAGATGAAGGTGGTGATGATGGTGAAGAAGGGCTGGTTGGCCCAGTCGAACAGCGCCCAGCTCAACTGGCCGAGCTTCGGAGCTTCCTTGGGAGCGGTCATGTGCCGCCAGTATGCCCGAGGATACGCTTGGGGAGCTGCCAGATCGCGTCGCGGTTTGTGGGCGAAAACACCTTCTTCATCGCGTCCTGCCACGGCAGCCAGAGCTGCGCCACGTGCTCGGCGGGATCGAGCGTCGCCACGGTCTGCTCAGGCACCGTGAAGCCGAACACATGTTCGACATTGTGGGTGACGTCGGGCGCGTAGCGACCGCGCCACTGAGCCCAGATCTCGTAGCGGTTGGTCTGGCGCCAGTCGGTGAGGGTGCCGACGCGGAGGCCGGTCTCTTCCAGGAGCTCGCGCCGCGCCGTCGCCTCGAGGTCGGGATCGTCGGGCTCGCGCGAGCCGGTCACCGACTGCCAGAACCCTGTCCCCGTGCGCTCCAGCACGAGCACGTCCAGGCGCGGCGTGTGGACCACGACGAGCACCGATTCTGGGAGCTTGAAGGCCATCGGGAGCAGCATATAAGGTCCCGCGGCAGATTTCCGAGGGGACAATGAGCAAAGAGCTTCAGGCCACCATCGATGCGGCGTGGGAAAAGCGCGACGGCATCAACAGCGCCACCAAGGGCCCCGTCCGCGACGCGGTCGAGGCGGCGATCGCCGGCCTCGACGACGGCACCTTCCGCACCGCCGAGAAGATCGGCGCCGAGTGGGTCGTGCACCAGTGGCTGAAGAAGGCGGTGCTGCTCTCCTTCCGCCTCTACGATTCGGTCCCGATGGACGGCGGCGCTGCCTTCCCGGGCATGGGCGCCGCACCGTGGTTCGACAAGGTGCCGCTCAAAACCACCGGCTGGGACGCGGCAAGGTTCGCCAAGGCAGGCTTCCGCGCCGTGCCGGGCTCGGTCGTGCGCCGCGGCTCCTACATCGCGCCGTCGGTCGTGCTGATGCCGTCGTTCGTCAACCTCGGCGCCTATGTCGACAGCTCGACCATGGTCGACACCTGGGCGACCGTCGGCTCGTGCGCGCAGATCGGCAAGAACTGCC
>CAYRBQ010000705.1:0-2392 GCA_964422305.1 uncultured Reyranella sp.
ATCGCCCAGCGCCTGATCGACCTGCTGGCCGCGACCACGCGGCCGCTGCCGGGCGGCCTCGCGGTGGCCTGCGTCCTGTCCTGTGCGGTGTTCGCCGCCATCTCCGGCTCGTCGATCGTCACCATGCTGGCCATCGGCTCGGTGATGTTTCCGGCGATGCGACAGGCCGGCTACGATATCAAGTTCACGCTGGGTGCCATCATGTCGGGCGGCACGCTGGGCATCATCATCCCGCCCTCGATCCCGATGATCATCTACGGCCTCGTTACCGAGACCTCGATCGTCGACCTGTTCGCGGCGGGCTTCGGCCCCGGCATCCTGCTCACGGTTGTGCTGTCGGCCTATGCCATCTGGTTCAACCGCAAGCGGCCGGCGGAGTCGTTCAGCCTCGACGAGTTCCTGACCTCGTTCCGGCGCGGTATCTGGGCGCTCCTGATGCCGGTCATCATGCTGGGCGGCATCTACAGCGGCTACTTCACCGCGACCGAGGCCGCGGCCGTAGCACTGGCCTACGCCATGGTGGTCGAGATCTTCGTGCACAGGGAGCTGAAGCTCGGCGACTTCTACAACGTCGTGCTCGAGGCTTCGAAGCTCGGCGGATCGCTGTTTCCCGTGCTGGCCGTCGCGCTCAGCCTCAACATCATCCTGATCGAGCATCGCGTGCCGCAGGGCATGGTCGCCTTCATGCAAGGCTATATCGACAGCCCGATCGCCTTCATGCTGCTGATCAACGTGCTGCTGCTGATCGTGGGCTGCCTGATGACCACGGGCGAGGCGATCCTGGTGCTGGCGCCGCTCCTGGCGCCGGTCGCCGCGGCCTATGGCTACGACAAGGTGATCTTCGGGTTGATCATGATCCTGAACCTCGAGATCGGCTATCTGACGCCGCCGGTGGGGCTCAACCTGATCGTGGCCATGAGCGCCTTCAAGCAGCCTTTCGGTTTGCTCTGCCGTGCCGCGATCCCGTTCATCCTCCTGATGCTCGGCTGCCTGGTCGTCGTCGTCTGGCAGCCTTGGATCGCCATGTACTTCGTCAACGGCAAGCTCTGGAACTGATCTGACCTAGACGGTCATCATCACCTTGCCGACGTGATCGGCGCGCTCCAGCTCGGCATGCGCGCCGGCGGCGTCCTTGAGTGGGAAGGTCTTGTAGATGATGGGCTTCACCTTGCCCGTCTCGAGCAGCGGCCAGACCTTGTCCTTGAGGCCCTGCGCCATGCGGCCCTTGTTGGCCACGCTCTGCGGTCGGAGCGTCGAGCCCGTGATCGTGAGGCGATTGACCATCACTGCCCCCGCGCTCAGCTCCGCCGTGGCGCCGCGCTGCAGCGCGATGATCACCAGGCGGCCATCCTGCTTCAGCAGCGCGATGTTCTTCGGGATGTAGTCGCCGGCCACCATGTCGAGCACGACGTCGACCTTGCCGACTTTCGCGATCTCGGCCGCCCAGTCGTTGTCCTTGTAGAGGATCGCATGGTCGGCGCCGAGCGCGCGTACCGCCTTGGCCTTGTCCTCGTTGCGCACCGTTGTGAACACCGTGGTCCCGAACGCCTTGGCGAGCTGGATCGCCGTCGTGCCGATGCCGCTCGCGCCGCCGTGAATCAGCACGCTCTCGCCGGCCTTGAGCTGGCCGCGTTCGAAGAGGTTGTGCCACACGGTGAAATAGTTCTCCGGCAGTGCCGCGGCCTTCAGCATGTCGAAGCCCTTCGGCAGCGGCAGGCATTGCGGTGCGGGCACGGTGCAGTACTCGGCATAGGAGCCGCCCGGCGTCAACGCGCAGATCGCATCGCCCACCTTCCAGCCCGTGACGCCCGCGCCGAACGCGGCGACGGTCCCGGCGGCCTCGAGGCCCGGCAGGTCGGATGCGCCCGGCGGCGGCGGATAGAGGCCGGCGCGCTGGGCGATGTCGGGGCGGTTGACGGCGGTGGCCGCGACCCTGATCAGGATCTCGCCGTCCCTGGGCTGCGGCACCGGCCGCGTCGTCGGCACCAGCACCTCCGGCCCGCCGGGCTTGCTGATTTCGACGCAGGTCATCGTTGCGGGGAGCGCGCTCATGGTCGGCCTTCCGAAGTGGTGGGAGCAGTGGTAGTCCTCACTTAGCCGCTTCCGTGGAGCCGCGCCATGGCCTTCGACCTCGACGATCTCGATCCCAAGCAGAAGAAGTCGCAACCCCGGAACCTCGACACGATGAACATCGAGGACCTGAAGGAGTACGTCGGCGTGCTGAAGACCGAGCTCGAGAGGGTCGAGGCCAAGATCAAGGCCAAGCAGAGCCACGCCGCGGCGGCCGCCTCCCTGTTCAAGAAGTGAAAGCAACGTGGTCGACGCCAAGTTCCTGAAGCCCGACACGCTGGCGCTGCACGCGGGCCAGCATCCCGATCCGGTGACCGGCGCC
>CAYRBQ010000706.1:0-2381 GCA_964422305.1 uncultured Reyranella sp.
GGGCCGCCATCGGCAGGGCAACGGCCGCGACTGCAGCCAGAAGTGCCTTCTTCATCCTACAAAATCTCCCCAGTGGGTGGGCTGCTTGAGCTGCAGCAGCCCCATAAATAACAAAGATTAGCCATATAGTTCAAGCGCATTTGCCTACCCTGTGAACAGACAACATCTCGATTGTATCGGCATTTCCGGCCTCCGGCTTGACAAAAGGATAGGATAGTACCATATACATATCCTATTCCTGTCAGGAGGATCCATGAAGCCCCGAGAAGCCCTTCACAGCCTCGAGAACCTGAGCGGCGTCTACGTGCCCCAGATCTACCGCAACATGCCCCGCGAGCAGCTCCGCGAGCTGGTCGAGGAGTGCGACCGGCCCACCCCCACCGAGATCAGCGAGAAGGCCCTCCAGCGCTGGGCCCGCCAGCCGCTGCGGATGCCCTGGGCCGATCGCGAGGAGGAGGAGGCCAAGAAGAAAAAGGCCGAGGAGGTCACGGCCGAGCTGCCCGCTCCGGCGCCCGCCGAGCCCGCCGAGCCCGAGACCCTGGTGGCCCGCGCCCTCACCCGCCCCGCCCGGCTCTCCACCACCGCCCGCCGCAAGGCCGCCTTCCGCCACCACTATGCCCGCTGCAGCTCCGTCACCGAGGCCGCCGCCCGCACCGGCGTCGATCGCCGCACGGTCAACCGCTGGCGCGCCAAGGATCCCGCCTTCGACGCCAAGTGCCGCGACATCCTCGCCATGCGCCGGCGCATGGCCGAGGAGGACGTCGTGCTGGCCGCCGGCCAGGTCGAGGTCCGCCAGATCTTCTATCGCGGCCGACGGCTCGGCCAGAACACACGGCGCGACCGTGCGCTCGACCTCTACCTGCTGAAGCGCGCCGACGCCGAGGCCCTGCGGGCCGAGAACTTCGAGGCCCGCGTCGCCGCCGAGGTCGAGCGCCGCCTTTCGCAGATGTCCCGTTCCCCGGGACCCGATCCGATGCGCGACGAGGACGAATTCACCCGTGTTCCCGATGGCTTGGGCCTTGCCGCCTGAGACATGGCTCCGATGCGCTAGCGTCCCGGGAAAGGTCCCGGTTGCATGCTAGAAGCGGGACAGCGGAGATGGAGGGGATGATGGTCGCGAGCATCGGTCACTATGTCGACAACAAGCCGGTCGCCGGGAAGAGCGGCCGCACCGGTGACGTCACCAACCCCGCGACCGGCGAGGTGACGGCGAAGGTGGCCTTCGCCTCGGTCGAGGAGATCGACGCAGCGGTCCAGATCGCCAAGAAGGCGCAGATCGCCTGGGCCGCGACGCCGCCGCTCCGCCGTCAGAGGGTGATGTTCAACCTCAAGAGCCTGATCGAGAAGCACACCGACGAGCTCGCGCGCATGATGTCGCTCGAGCACGGCAAGACCTTCGACGACGCCAAGGGCGAGGTCGGCCGCGGGCTCGAGGTCGTGGAGTTCGCCTGCGGCATCGCCCATCACATGAGGGGCGACTTCACCGAGCAGGTCGCCTCCGACATGGATTCCTGGTCGATCCGCCAGCCGCTCGGCGTCGTGGCGGGCATCACGCCGTTCAACTTCCCGATCATGATCCCGTGCTGGATGGGCGCGATGGCGGTAGCGACCGGCAACGCCTTCATCCTGAAGCCGTCGGAAAAGGATCCGTCGGCCCCGATGCTGCTGGCCGAGCTCTACACGCAGGCGGGCGCGCCGGCGGGCATCTTCCAGGTGCTGAACGGCGACAAGGTCGCGGTCGATGCGCTGCTGCATCATCCCGACGTGCCGGCGATCTCGTTCGTCGGCTCCACCGCGATCGGCGAGTACGTCTATCACACGGGCACGCAGCAGAATAAGCGCGTGCAGGCGTTGTGCGGCGCCAAGAACCACATGGTGGTGATGCCCGACGCCGATCTCGATCAGACCGCCGACGCGCTGATGGGCGCGGCCTATGGCGCGGCCGGCGAACGCTGCATGGCGATCTCGGTCGCCGTCGCGGTGGGCGACGTGGGCGACAGGCTGATCGCCAAGCTGGCGCCGCGCGTGTCGGCGCTCAAGGTGGGGCCGGGCCTCGATCCGGCCTCGGAGATGGGCCCGCTGGTGACGCGCCAGCACCGCGACAAGGTGATGGGCTACGTCGACCTCGGCGTGAAGGAAGGCGCCAGGCTGGTGGTCGATGGCCGCAACCTCAAGCTGCAGGGCTACGAGAACGGCAACTTCATGGGCGGCTGCCTGTTCGACAACGTCACGCCCGACATGAAGATCTACAAGGACGAGATCTTCGGGCCGGTGCTGTCGGTTGTGCGCTCGAAGAGCTTCGACGAGGCGATCGGCCTGGTGAACGACCGGTTGCGGTGTTCGCGGGCCGCGCCCTTCCTGCAGCCTGCCCGCCCGTCGGC
>CAYRBQ010000707.1:0-2376 GCA_964422305.1 uncultured Reyranella sp.
TGGTAGATCACGAAGGCCTTGCCCAGCCGCTTGGTGTCGATCTCGTCGGCCGCCAGCAGGTAGACGGCACCGATCTCCCCCTTCTCGCAGCCGGCCAGGATGCCTGCCACGTCGCGACCGCCCTCGCCCGGCACGAGGCCGAGGTCGAGCGCGCCGACGCGGGCGGCGGCGGCGTGCAGGACGGCAAAGCCGTTCCAGTCCTCGCGGACGGCGTTCAGCTTCTCGGCGAGCTCGCGGGCCATCGCCAGCACCGCAGCACCATCCTCGCGGGCGAGCGCGCCCATGCCGACGACGATCAGCGGATTCTTGGCGGCCTTGAGCTTCTCGAGGAAGTCGGACTTGCCGTCGATCAGCTCGCGCAGGCTGGCCGGGCCGGCGCCCAGCCGCTCTATCGGATAGGTCAGGTCGGCCACCGGACCGATGCTGCCGATGGCACAACGGCCGTGCAGGTAGCGCTTGCGGATGCGCGCGTTCAGCACCGGCGACTCGGCGCGCGGATTGGTGCCGACCAGGAGGATGGCATCGGCGGCGTCGATGCCACGAACGCCGGCGTTGAAGATGTAACTGGCGCGCGGGCCGTCGAGCTTGGCGCCGTCCTGGCGGCAGTCGACGTTCGGCGAGCCCAGCGTATGCATCAGGTCCTTGAGCGCGACCATCGACTCGGCATCACACTGGTCGCCCACGATGGCGGCGATCCTTGAGCCTTCCATGCCGCCCAGCTTGGCGGCGATGGCACCAAACGCCTCCTCCCAGGTCGCCTCGACCAGCTTGCCGCCGCGGCGCACATAGGGCCGGTCGAGCCGCTGATGCCGCAGCCCGTCGATCGCATGGCGCGTCTTGTCGGAGATCCACTCCTCGTTCACGTCGTCGTTCAGGCGCGGCAGGACGCGCATCACCTGAGCGCCACGCGTGTCGATGCGGATGTTGGAACCCAGCGCGTCGAGCACGTCGACCGACTCGGTCTTGGTGAGCTCCCAGGATCGCGCCTCAAACGCATAGGGCTTCGACGTCAGCGCGCCGACCGGGCAGAGATCGACCAGGTTGCCGGCGAGCTCCGTCGTCAACGCATGGCTGACGTAGGTCGTCACCTCCATGCTCTCGCCGCGGCCCGTCGCACCCAACTCCTCGACACCCGCAACCTCGGTCGCGAAGCGGATACAGCGCGTGCAGTGGATGCAGCGGTTCATCGACGTCTTGACGAGGGGGCCGAGCTCCTTGTCCGGCACCGCGCGCTTGTTCTCATGATAGCGGCTGCGGTCGAAGCCGTAGGCCATCGCCTGGTCCTGCAGGTCACACTCGCCGCCCTGATCACAGATCGGGCAGTCGAGCGGATGGTTGATCAGCAGGAATTCCATCACACCGTTGCGCGCCTTCTGCACGGTCGGCGATTTGGTGATGATCTCCTGCTTGTCGGCGACCGGCAGTGCGCAGCTCGCCTGCGGCTTGGGGGGGCCGGGCTTCACCTCGACCAGGCACATGCGGCAGTTGCCGGCGATCGACAGACGCTCGTGATAGCAGAAGCGCGGGATCTCGACGCCGGCCAGCTCACAGGCCTGCAGGACGGTGATGCCGGCCGGCACCTCCATCTCGACTCCGTCGATCTTGACCTTGGGCATAGCCTGCTCCCCGCCCTACTCGGCCGCCAGCTTTTCGGTGCGCGCGCGGATGCGGCGCTCCATCTCGGGCCGGAAATGGCGGATCAGGCCCTGGATCGGCCATGCCGCCGCATCGCCCAGCGCGCAGATCGTGTGTCCCTCGACCTGCTTGGTGACGTCCTCCAGCGCGTCGATCTCCTCGAGGCGCGCATTGCCCGTCACCATGCGTTCCATCACGCGCCACATCCAGCCCGTGCCCTCGCGGCACGGCGTGCACTGGCCGCAGCTCTCGTGCTTGTAGAAGTAGCTGAGCCGCGCGATCGCCTTCACGACGTCGGTCGACTTGTCCATGACGATCACGGCCGCCGTGCCGAGGCCCGACTTCTGGTCGCGCAGCGAATCGAAATCCATCAGGACGGTGTCGCAGATCGACTTGGGCAGCAGCGGCACCGAGGCGCCGCCCGGGATGACCGCGAGGAGGTTGTCCCAGCCGCCTCGAACGCCGCCGCAGTGGCGATCGATCAGCTCTCGGAGCGGGATGCCCATCTCCTCTTCCACGTTGCACGGCTTGTTCACGTGCCCGGAGATGCAGAAGAGCTTGGTGCCGGTGTTGTTCGGCCGGCCGATGCCCGCGAACCAGGTGGCGCCACGGCGCAGGATGGTCGGCGCTACGGCGATCGACTCGACGTTGTTCACGGTGGTCGGGCAGCCATAGAGGCCGGCACCCGCCGGGAACGGCGGCTTCAGCCGCGGCATGCCCTTCTTGCCCTCGAGGCTTTCG
>CAYRBQ010000708.1:0-2373 GCA_964422305.1 uncultured Reyranella sp.
GCGCTCGCGGAGCTGGGCCTTGGGGTCGCCCTGCAGGCGGTTGACGATGCGGCCGCGCTTCACGGCCGGGCGGGCACCGATCTCGTCGGCCCAGCGGTTGACGTGCTTGTACTCGTGTACCGACAGGAACTCGGCCGAGCCGTAGAGCAGGCCCTTGGCGAGGCCGCCGTACCACGGCCACACCGCGATGTCGGCGATGGTGTAGTCGTCGCCGCCGAGGAACTGGGCTACTTCGTCGGCTTAACCGGCCGCGCATTGCGCTTCGGCCTTGCGCGCTTCAGCAGTTCGGCCAGACGGGCGGCCGCCGGCGACACGTAGGCATCGTTGCGGACACGCAGCTCGAGACGCCGGCGAAGCTCGACACCGGCCACCCGGACCTCCTTCAGGCCGTCCCGTTCGAGCTGCAGCCGCGGCAGGACGGTGAGAAGGCCGCTGGTGGCGACGAGCTGGGGCTGGAGGTTCAGCATGTTCGTCTCGATCTGCACGCGAGGCGGCGCCACGCCGGCCTTGCGGAAGACGCCTTCGATCCACTGGCGATGGGGAAAGCTGGCGGGCTGCAGGATCCAGCCATGACGCCCGAGGTCGGCGACGGCCGCGCGACGGATCGCGAAGATGGGATGGCCGGCCGGCGCGGCGGGGACGATCACGTCGCTCATGAGAGGTTCGGAGACGATTCCCGCACGCGGATGCGTCTCGTTGACCACGATGAAGTCGAGGTCGCCGTTGCGAAGCATCGCGTCCAGCGCGGCGAAGGTCGCGACCTCGCTCCTGATGAGCACGTCCGGCATCTCCCGGAACGCCGCGCCGACGATCTCGGGCATGAGGAACTGCGCCGCGGAGGGAACCAGTCCCACGCGCACCTCTCCCGAAAGGCCGGAGGCCGCCGCCTGCAGCCGCGCCCTGGCTCCCTGCACGTCGAGGCGCGTCTTGACGGCGAAGGCGCGCAGCAGCTTCCCGGCCTCCGTCAGGCGGATTCCCCGGCCGTGCCGCTGCACGAGCGGGCCGCCGCTCATCTTCTCGAGGCGCCGCAGACAATTCGTCAGCGTGGGCTGGCTGCGATGCAGGCGTTTGGCCGCCCGGCCGACATGCTCCAGCTCGGCGATCACCTCGAAATACTCGAGATCGCGCAGTTCCATCGATAAAGAATGACCAATGGATTCGAATAAAACAATTGATTAGACGGCAAGAGCGGCAGCCACCCATCTTGCCGCCAACCGGCACCGGACGTGCCCGCATGGAGGAAGCGATGTCGTCTCACCGATCAAGGCGCCGACCGTTCCTGCTGGGCGCGCTGTCGACCGCAGCGGCCCTGGCGCCGCAGCTCTCGCACGGCCAGGACAGGTATCCCTCGCGTCCGGTGAAGCTCATCGTGCCGTTTCCGCCGGGCGGCAACGCCGACGCGACCGGCCGCATCGTCGCCGAGGCCCTGACGGCGCAACTCGGCCAGAACGTCGTGGTGTTCAACCAGGGCGGGGCCGGCGGCATGATCGGCGCCGCCGCCGCGGCGCAGGCGGCGCCCGACGGGTACACGCTCCTTTGCGCGACGACGGGGCCGATCCTCGTGGCGTGGCAGCTCGCCGGCCAGGCCGCCACCTATCGGCTGTCGGAGCTGCAGCCCCTGGCGATGCTGACGATGGTTCCCTACGTGCTCGTCGTCAACGAGACCTCGCCGGTCAGGTCGTGGCAGGACTTCCTCGATCTCGCGAAACGCCGTCCCAAGGACATCAAGTGCGGGCACCCCGGCAACGGAACGACCGGGCACGTCGACCTGCTGCAGCTCCAGGACGCCCTCAAGACCGAGTTCATCATCGCCGCCTATCGGGGCGCGGGGCCGGCCGTGCAGGACCTGCTGGGCGGCCAGCTCGACCTCGTCGCCACGGACCTGCCGTCGGCGCTGCAGCTCATCAAGGCCGGCAAGCTGCGCGCCATCGCGGCCGTCGCGAACGGCAGGGTCTCATCCCTTCCCGACGTTCCGACCATGGCCGAGCTCAACCTCTCCCAGGTCGACGCGATCACCTTCACCGCCCTGCTCGGGCCGCGAAACCTGCCGGCCGACGTCGCCGCCCGGCTGTCCGAGGCGGCCGGCCGACTGCTCGACACCGACGCCGTGCGGCAGCGCCTGGACGATATCGGGACGACACCCTGGAAGATGTCGCCCGCAGAGCTCGGCAAGTTCCTCGAACAACAGGCGGCCATCTACACGGGACTGATCAAGTCCGGGCTGCTGCAGTCGCAATAGGTCGGGAACGACCGCCGATACGCGTCAGAAGCGGCAAGAGGCTCCCCTACGCTTTCGCGCCGATCTTGTCCGCCGCCAGCTTGTCCTCGGTGCGCAGCTCGAAGTCGCTGGCGTCGTGGCGCTCGCGGAGCTGG
>CAYRBQ010000709.1:0-2369 GCA_964422305.1 uncultured Reyranella sp.
GGCGAGGACATCTCGAACAAGCCGGTCGAAGCGGCTCCCGCCGCCGGCGAGTAAGACGCTCAATCTCGATAACGAAGACGGCGGCCGAAAGGCCGCCGTTTTTTGTTTGGCAGTCCATCCGCTTCGCGACCATCACGGAAGGCCTCCTTAAATCCCTCCGGCGTCATTAGCTTCTGAAGCGTTTCAGTGTCCGTTGAGATATCTCTTCGCCCGCCCTTGATGCTGGCGAAGACAACCTGAAGCAGGATGTCTTCCTTGATGCCTCGATACAGCTTTTGAAGGTTGGCTTTGATCGTTGCCTTCTTTCGCGCTTCTGGAAGGTGAACGACCAGAAAGTAGAAGAGGAAGGAGACTAGGCTGCCTGCCAAAAGATTGGTGGCAACAGCGAAGGTGTCCGCCCACCATTTCAGAGTGGTTACGCTTAGTCCGAAGTGGACAACGATAAGAGCAACGAGAGCGACTAAGTTGAATGCGAACCAGGTCGACACCCTGTTCAGAATCTTCCACCCCATCGGCTTCTCCTAGAGACGGGACGCAGACGCAGGAATCTAGTCGCCGCCGTCAGCGAATATCGGACAATATCTAGTTCCCGATATAAGGGGTTTGGAGGCACCCCCTAGGGGTGGCGGGAGAAATTCACAGGTCAGCACAACCTATGCCGTTGACTCGGCACGCCTATGTCCCGGATGTTGAGTGGGCTGGCTGTCGGCGGGTTTGCCTAGGAGCGGTTGCTCATAGGCGGGGGCATTCCGCCCCTAGGAGACCTCAATGACAGCACGCAAGACGAATCCGGGCAACAGCGCCTTCATAAGGGCGTACTGCAAGGGCCGTCTCTAAACAGGTCTGGTGGACCAAGCCTCGGCCGTCATCCGCGCCAACGGGTGGCGGCCTTTTCTTTTTTACGACGGATTCGCCGTAACGACCAAAATGTAGGACATTGTCTCGACATTGCCAAGACAATGTCATCCACATGGCGACCAAAGACGGCCACACCTCCTTTACGATCACTCTGCCCAACGAAGTGATCGAGACGATGATGGATTTGGAGCCTTCCAAAATCTACGGAACAAACCGCGCTGAGATCGCACGCTCCCTGATTCTGGATATGCTGAAACGTATGGCTGCCGAAAAGCTCGTTCGCTATCGCGGGGGCAGCTAGCTCATATACGTCGCCGCCACGCTTCCGAACGGACCGAAGTCCGCGACATAGGTCTCGCCCGCCTTGGGCCGCAGCATGCCGGTCAGGGTGCCGGTGCTGATCATCTGGCCGGCCTTCATTCCGATGCCGGTGCGGGAGAGTTCGTTGGCGAGCCAGGTCACCGGCACCATCGGATGGTCGAGCGCCTCGGCCGCGGTGCCGCGCCGGCGCGGCGTGCCGTTGCAGGAGAGCACGACTTCCTGGCCCGGGATGTCACGCCGCTTCCAGTCCTCGATCGCCGGGCCGTAGCAGATCGTGCCGCCGCCCGCGCCGTCGGCCAGCACGGCCGGCAGCGGCGGAAACTTGTCGTCGTGCACGAAGCGGCATTCCGCCAGCTCCAGCCCGGGATGCAGCGAGGCCACGGCCTCCGTCACTTCCTCGATCGTGTAGGGTTTTGCACGCGGCGGGAGATCCGAACCGAGCCGCGCCTGGTACTCGACCTCGGGGATCGGGCTGCATTGCTTCGCATATTCGACGCTGACCGGCGTCGGCCTGATGTGGCCGGCATAGACGCGGCCGTAGATCGGCGCGTCGGTGCGGAGCTGCCGCTGCATCTCCTCCTTCATGGCGGCGATCTTCCAGCCCGCGACCTCGAGGCCCAGCTCCTCCTCGACCTGGCGCGCGACGCGATAGGCGGTCTCCTTGTCGGGCGGCGTCAGCCGGGCATCGAGGCCGCTCTGCTGGCGGCATTCGCGGCGGAGCGTGGCGAGGAGGCGGGCAAGCTCGCGTTGGTCCTTCGGGTCCATGCTCACCTTGTTGTTCTTCCCATCCGATGGGATTTCTAGGGTTGAGCCGTCCGGGCGACAACGTACTTGTTCACGCCGAGGGTTGAGCTCCAGTCAACACACGCGGCCGTCCCCGGATTTGCTGGCGGAGCTCCGGATCGACGCGTCGGCAAGGTGCATGCATTGCCAGCAGCCATGCGTGTGTTCCGCAGAGCCATGCATCCCTGGAGTTGCAGGTTCAGCAGGTTCTGGTATGAATTGCCTATAGGCTGGCGCTTCCCGCGCCGGCCTTTTTGTTTGGACCTCTGGCCGTCTTCGTGACGGGGCCATTGGAGGGCATGACCCGTCCGCGCACGCCGCGGGTACGACCCAGAGCAGGGTGTGGGTGTAGCTCCCGCGCAGAGAACCGCGGATGTCCCAAGGACGAAGTCCGGATCAACCGGGCC
>CAYRBQ010000710.1:0-2369 GCA_964422305.1 uncultured Reyranella sp.
AACAAACCGAACGGAACCCAGATTTCGCTCGCCCAAAATTTGAACCGCGGCGGCATCACGCCAATCACCGTGTACGCCTGATCGTCGAGCAACAACTGACGCCCTGCGACATTGGTTTCGCCCGCAAACTGTTGCTGCCAAAAAGCGTGGCTCAACACGACGGTGCGCGCAGCATTGAGCTGTTTATCCTGTTCGGCAAAGACGCGCCCGAGTTGCGGCGGCTGACAGTTGAAGCTGTCGATGGCGTGATCTTCCCGCGTTGCTGGCACTGCCAGCAGCCATGCGTCGTTCCGCGAGAGCCTTGCGTCGGCCGGTTAGCAGGTTCCGCAGGTTTCGTGGTAGGTTTCCGATACGCTGACGACGCTCGTCATCTCATTCGGCCCGCCCGGTCCCACCGCGGCGGGCCGTTTGCGTTTTCCGGTTCATCTTCAAAACCGCCACGGTCCTGACCGTGGACCAGACAACCTCTGAAGCCCGCGCCTCCGACGGCCGTTGGAGAGGCGCACGACAGAACGCTGGGAGCCACCATGCGCGCGAGGGCAACGAACAACTGAGTACGGTCCAGTGTGCTGGCAGTGCCAGCACCGCAACGTACAACGAGGCGCATCGCTCGAAATGCGCCCTGCGACAGGTGCTACAAAACGGTACGTCCGGGTGTAGCACCTCGAAGCCGAGAAGACCGCGCAGATGCTGCATCGCCGGCCCGTCGAACTGTCGTCGGGACGGCGGTGACTCTGTTGCGGAGGTGCTACAGGCTCAGTCGGTCGCCGTCAGGTCGACGACGCGGGCCTTGTGATTGTAGAGGTCGATCTTCGACCACATGCGGGCGGAGGCGACCTCGTCGGCCTCCTTCTTCGTCGCAAAGGGGCCGTGCCAGCCCATCGTCTCGCGGACCGGCTTGTTCCAGTTGGCGTGCCGGTCCTCGATCTCGTACTCGGCCTCGAACACGAACCACATGTCTGACGTCACTCCGCTTCTGGCTTGGCTTTTCCCTGGGGACGCACCCTAGCCGAGGCGCCTGACGTCGGTGAGGCGACCGGTCACCGCAGCCGCGGCGGCCATGGCGGGCGACATCAGGTGGGTGCGGCCGCCCGCGCCCTGGCGGCCCTCGAAGTTGCGGTTGGAGGTGCTGGCGCAGCGCTGGCCCGGCGCCAGCCGGTCGGGGTTCATGCCGAGGCACATCGAGCAGCCGGGCTCGCGCCATTCGAAGCCGGCGTCGGTGAGGATGCGGTCGAGCCCCTCCTCCTCGGCCTGCCGCTTCACCAGGCCGGAGCCCGGTACGACCAGCGCGCGCACGCCCTGGGCGACGCGGCGGCCGCGGGCGATCTCGGCGGCGGCGCGCAGGTCCTCGATGCGGCCGTTGGTGCAGGAGCCGATGAACACGACGTCGATCGCGATGGCGTCCATCCGCTGGCCGGGGGCCAGGCCCATGTAGGCCAGCATGCGCCGGTGCGCGTCGGTCGCGGGCTCCGGCACGGTGCCATCGACCGGCACGACGGTCTCGGGATTGGTGCCCCAGGTGACGAGCGGCACGATGGTCGAGACGTCGATGCTCGCCTCGCGGTCGAACGTCGCGTCGTCGTCGGAGCGGAGCGTGCGCCAGCCCGCGACGGCGCGGTCGAAGGCCTCGCCCCTGGGCGCGAACGGGCGGCCCTCGACATACGCGAACGTCGTGTCGTCGGGTGCGATCACGCCGGCGCGCGCGCCCATCTCGACCGACATGTTAGCCAAGGTCATGCGGCCCGCCATGTCGAGCGCGCGGACGGCGGGCCCCGCGAACTCGATCAGGTGGCCGTTGGCGCCGGCCGCGCCCACCTGGCCGACGATGGCCAGCGCCAGGTCCTTGGCCGTGGTGCCGAACGGCAGGCGGCCGGCCGCCTCGATCTTCATGCGGCGCGCACGGGCCTGCACCAGCGTCTGCGTCGCCAGCACATGCTCGACCTCGGTGGCGCCGATGCCGAAGGCGAGCGCGCCCAGCGCGCCGTGCGTCGAGGCGTGCGAATCGCCGCTCACGATCGTCTGGCCGGGCAGCGAGAAGCCCTGCTCCGGTCCCACGACATGGACGATGCCCTGCCGGTCGTCGTTCAGCGGAAAGTACGGCACGCCGAACGCGGCGACATTGGCCTCGAGCGTCGCCACCTGCTCGCGCGAGCCGGGTTCGTCGATGCCGGCCGCGCGGTCGGCCGTCGGCACGTTGTGGTCGGCGGTCGCCAGCGTCTGCTTCGGGCTGCGCACGGGACGTCCTGCCGCACGCAGGCCCGCGAAGGCCTGCGGGCTGTGCAGCTCGTCCACCAGATGGCGGTCGATGTAGAGCAGGTCCGTGCCGTCGCCCAGCCGCTGCACGACATGGGCGTCCCAGACCTTGTCGA
>CAYRBQ010000711.1:0-2362 GCA_964422305.1 uncultured Reyranella sp.
GCCGCCGCTCGAGGAGCAGAGGCCGCGACATTGGATCGCCTGCTCGCATCCCGACAAGGCACTGGCGGCGGTGGCCACGGGAGCCGGAGCATGACCCCGTTGCTCGAAGTCGAGGGGCTGAAGAAGCACTTCCCGATCCGCAAGGGCTTCTTCAGCCGCGTCTCCGGGCAGGTCTACGCCGTCGAGGACATCACACGGCTCGACACCCAGAGTCTGCTGCCCTACCGCCGACGCATGCAGATGATCTACCAGGATCCCTATGCCTCGCTGAACCCCCGCATGAGCGCCGGCGAGATCGTCGGCGAGCCACTGATCGTCCACGAGATCGGCACGCCGGAGGAGCGCAAGGAGCGCGTCGCCGCGCTGTTCGAGCGCGTCGGTCTGCGGCCCGAGGCAATCAACTCGTACCCGCACGAGTTTTCGGGCGGTCAACGTCAGCGTATCGGCATTGCCCGGGCACTCGCCCTCAATCCGGAGCTGATCGTCGGCGACGAGCCGGTATCCGCCCTCGACGTCTCGATCCAGGCCCAGATCATCAACCTTCTCATGGACCTGCAGGACGAGTTCAAGCTCTCCTATCTCTTCGTCGCCCATGACCTCGCCGTCGTCGAGCACATCAGCCATCGCGTCGCCGTCATGTATCTCGGCCGAATCGTGGAGATGACGGACAAGCGCAGCCTGTTCGAGATGCCGCTGCATCCCTACAGTGAAGCGCTGCTTTCGGCGGTGCCGATCCCCAAGTCGAGCGCACGTGGCCGCAGGCGTGTGATCCTCAAGGGCGACGTGCCGAGCCCGATCAATCCGCCGGCCGGCTGCCATTTCCACACGCGCTGTCCCTATGCCATGCCGCGCTGCCGCATCGAGGCGCCCGCTCTGCGCGAGGTCACGCCCGGCCATCTGGCCGCCTGCCACCTGCATGACGGCGGCGTGAGATCCCCCCTGAGTGCCGCGTCCTAGACGGAGCCGCGCAGACGTGGATCGAGCAGGTCGCGGATTCCGTCGCCCAGCAGGTTGAAGGCCAGCACCGTAAGCGTGATCGCCGCGCCCGGGAAGAACACCAGCCACCAGGGTGGCACCAGTCCCGAGTTGAGCGCGTCGGCCAGCATGTTGCCCCAGGTCGGCATGGGCGGCGGAATCCCGACCCCCAGGAACCCCAGCGATGCCTCGATGACGATGGCCACGCCGAGATGGGTCGTAGCCAGGATCAGATAGGGAGCGACGCACTGCGGCAGGATGTGGCGGAACATCAGGCGTTTGTGCGAGGCGCCAATGCCGCGCGCCGCCTCGACATACTGCATCTCCTTCAGCGACAGCACGACGGATCGTATGACGCGACCGCCGAACGGGATGCGCGTGATCGCGATCGCAACGATCACGGTTGCGATCCCGCCGCCCAACGCCATGGCGATGGCCATCGCCAATATGAGATCGGGAAAGGACTGCAGGAACTCGATCACTCTCTGGCTCGCCATGTCGAAGCGACCGCCGAAATAGCCGCACGCCAGCCCCCATAGCGCGCCGACCGTGGTGCCGAAGAGCACCGCACCCAGCGCGACCGTGAGAGAGGTCTGGCTTCCGTAGATGACCCGGCTCAGCGTGTCGCGCCCGATCTGGTCGGTGCCGAACCAGTGCGTCTCGCTCGGCGGCTTCTGCATGGCGCGGAAATCGGACTTCAGCGGCGGATACGGTGCGATGGCCGGTGCGGCGATCGCCGTAGCGACGATGAGGGCCGCGACGACACCCCAGAACGCAGAGAGCGGGGCGCGGCGGAAGAAGGAGCCGATGCCGCGCAGCACGAGCCGAAGGCGTGACGGCGCGCGGTCGGCGGGAGCGGTGGTGGTCGCCGTCATTGGTACCGGATCCTCGGATCGAGCAAGGCGATGGTGACGTCGACCAGAATGTTCAGCCCGACGAACACGACGGCGTAGAGGAACACCAGGTTCTGCATGACGAAGACGTCCCGCTCGCTCACCGCGGTGAACATCGCGTAGCCGAGGCCAGGCGTGGCGAAGGCTCGCTCAACCGGGATCGATCCCGCCAGCACCAGGCCGAGCAGCACACCCGACAGGGTGATCACCGGCAGCAGCGCGTTGGGCAGCGCGTGCAACGCGATCACGAGCTTGTTGTTGAGACCCTTGGCCCGCGCCGTCCGCACGTAGTCTTCGCGGATCACCTCGAGCAGGCTGGAGCGTCCCATGCGCGCGATGTAGGCGGCCTGTCCGAGCCCAAGCACGATCGCCGGCCCGATCACGATCTGCAGATTGGTCCATGGGTCCGCCAGGAACGACACGCCGGCCATCGGAGCGCGGTAGCCGACCCAGAAGAGTAGGCCCAAAAAGATCAGCATGCCGACCCAGAATCC
>CAYRBQ010000712.1:0-2355 GCA_964422305.1 uncultured Reyranella sp.
GGTCACGATCGGCGGCAATGCCTACAAGATCGTCGATCACGAGTACGACGTCGTGGTGGTGGGCGCCGGCGGCGCCGGCCTGCGCGCGACCCTGGGCCTCGCGACCAAGGGACTGAAGACCGCCTGCATCACCAAGGTGTTCCCGACGCGCAGCCATACCGTGGCGGCGCAGGGCGGCATCTCGGCCTCGCTCGGCAACATGGGGCCCGACGACTGGCGCTGGCACATGTACGACACCGTCAAGGGCTCGGACTGGCTCGGCGACCAGGACGCCATCGAATATATGGTGCGCGAGGCAGTGCCGGCGATCATCGAGCTCGAGCATTACGGCGTGCCGTTCAGCCGCACGCCCGACGGCAAGATCTACCAGCGGCCGTTCGGCGGCATGACTACTGAGTTCGGCAAGGGCATCGCCCAGCGCACCTGCGCGGCGGCCGACCGCACCGGCCACGCCATCCTGCACACGCTCTACCAGCAGTCGCTGAAGAACAACGCCGAGTTCTTCATCGAGTATTTCGCGCTCGACCTGATCATGGACGAGGGCGTGTGCCGCGGCGTCATGGCGTGGAACCTCGACGACGGCACCATCCATCGCTTCCGCGCCCACAAGGTGGTGCTGGCGACCGGCGGCTACGGTCGCGTCTACCAGACCGCGACCTCGGCCCACACCTGCACGGGCGACGGCGGCGCCATGGTTCTGCGCGCCGGCCTGCCGCTGCAGGACCTCGAGTTCGTGCAGTTCCATCCGACCGGCATCTTCGGCGCGGGCTGCCTGATCACCGAGGGTGTGCGCGGCGAGGGCGGCTACGTCACCAACGCCAGCGGCGAGCGCTTCATGGAGCGCTACGCGCCGTCGGCCAAGGACCTCGCCTCGCGCGACGTCGTCAGCCGTTCGATGACCATCGAGATCCGCGAAGGCCGCGGCTGCGGCCCCAACAAGGACTACATCGAGCTGCACGTCGAGCATCTCGACCCGAAGGTCATCCACGAGCGCCTGCCGGGCATCGCTGAGACCGCGCGAATCTTCGCGGGCGTCGATGTGACACGTCAGCCGATCCCCATCCTGCCGACCTGCCACTACAACATGGGTGGCATCCCGGCGAACTATCACTGCGATGCGATGACCGTTAAGGACGGCGACCCCAACTCGGTGGTGCCCGGCCTGATGGCGCTGGGCGAGGCCGCCTCGATCGGCGTCCACGGCGCCAACCGCCTGGGCTCCAACTCGCTGCTCGAGCTGGTCGTGTTCGGCCGCTCGGCGGCCAACCGGGTCGCCGAGCAGATGACGCCCGGCCAGTCGCACAAGGATCTGCCGCATGCCGGCGAGCAGGCGATCGCCCGCCTCGACAAGGCGCGGCACGCCAATGGCGGCACGCCGACCGCGCAGCTCCGCGCGCTGATGCAGAAGACCATGCAGAACGACTGCGCGGTGTTCCGCACGACTAAAACCCTGGAAGAGGGCTGCCGCAACATGGACAAGGTGTTCGCCGGCAAGGGCGACATCCGGGTCAAGGACCGCTCGATGATCTGGAACTCCGATCTCATGGAGACGCTGGAGTTCGAGAACCTGATCCTGCAGGCGCAGGCCACGATCTACTCGGCAGCCAACCGCAAGGAGAGCCGCGGTGCGCACGCGCACGAGGATCATCCCGAGCGCGACGACAAGAACTGGCTGAAGCACACCGTCGTGTGGGTCGACCCGGACACCGGCAAGACCCGGATCGACTACCGTCCGGTCAACCTGCAGCCGATGAGCAACGACGTGCAGTCGTTCCCGCCGAAAGCGCGCGTCTACTGAGTTCGAGAGGAAGAAATGGCTGAGTTCGCTCTTCCCGCCAATTCCAAGATCGGAACCGGCGAGACCTACAAGGCGGCCGCGGGCGTCAAGAACGTCAAGGTCTTCAAGGTCTATCGCTGGACCCCGGACGACGGCAAGAACCCGTCGGTCGACACTTACGAAGTCGACATGGACACGTGCGGCCCGATGGTCCTGGACGCGCTGATCAAGATCAAGAACGAGATGGACAGCTCGCTCACCTTCCGGCGCTCCTGCCGCGAGGGCGTGTGCGGCTCGTGCGCGATGAACATCGACGGCACCAACACGCTGGCCTGCACCAAGTACATCGCGGACGTGAAGGGCGACATCAAGATCTACCCGCTGCCGCACATGCCGGTGGTGCGCGACCTGGTGCCCGACCTCAACGTGCCCTACGCCCAGCTCGCCTCGATCGAGCCGTGGCTGAAGTCGACCACCCAGCCGCCGACGCGCGAGCGCCTGCAGTCGCCGGAGGAGCGCGCCAAGCTCGACGGACTGTGGGAGTGCATCCTGTGCTTCTGCTGCTCGACCTCGTGCCC
>CAYRBQ010000713.1:0-2345 GCA_964422305.1 uncultured Reyranella sp.
TTCCACGGCGCGCATTGCAGCCCGAGCGGCATCTCCGACAACGTGATGCGCTCGATGGCGCCCGGCAAGCAGTACGACATCGAGATCGCGCTGCCCAAGGACCATACGCGCGGCACCTACTGGTACCACCCGCACCATCACGGCGGCGCCGACGTGCAGATCGCCAGCGGCATGGCGGGCGCGATCGTCGTCGAGGGCGACTTCGAGGGCGTCCCCGAGATCGCCGCCGCGAAGGAGCGCGTGATGCTGATGTCGCAGGTGGTGTTCGACGCCTTCGGCATGATCGAGAATTTCTCGACGCTGTTTCCCGAGACCGCGACGCGCTTCCTCGCGATCAACGGCCAGCGCCGGCCGACCATCGCGATGCGGCCGGGCGAAGTGCAGCGCTGGCGGCTGGTCGGCTCGCAGTACCAGGACGACCTGCTGCTCGAGCTGGAGAAGCACAATCTGAACGTCATCGCCTACGACGGCATCCAGCTCAGGAGCATGCAGGAGCTGAAGACCTTGCTGTTGGCGCCCGGCCAGCGCGCCGACATCCTGGTGCAGGCGGGCGCACCGGGCACCTACGAGTTCCACGCGCTCCCCTACGACCAGGGCCATCCCTCGCCGGTCGGCCCGCTCGCGCGGGTCGTCGTGTCGGGCGAGCCGATGGCGATGAAGCTGCCGGCACGGCTGCCCAAGCCGCCGCTCGAGGACGTCAGGGACGCCGAGCTCACCGGCAAGCGCACCCTCGTCCTCTCGGCCATCGCGCCGGAAGCCGATGCCGCCGGCCATTGGCAGGAATTCACCTTCATGGTCGACGGCAAGACCTTCGATCCGAACCGCATCGACCAGCGCGTCAAGCTGAACGCCGTCGAGGAATGGACGATCGTCAACACGCACCAGCGCGACGACCACGTCTTTCACATCCACACCAACCCGTTCCAGGTGACGCAGGTGAACGGCGAGCCGCAGAAGGACCTGCTGTGGCGCGACTCGGTGATCGTCCCGCGCAAGGGCGGCAGCGTCGTCTTCCGCTCCCGGTTCCTCGATTACACCGGCATCTTCATGCTCCACTGCCACATGATGAATCACGAGGAGATGGGCATGATGCAGACCGTCGAGGTCTACGAATAACCCCTGCCAGCCGACCTGCACGCGCGACCATGCGCTGCGCCAACGGCCACGTCACGGCCGTCCGCGCGCCTCGCGAGGCGTCATGCCGAACCGGCGGCGGAACATGCGGGTGAAGGTAGGCACCTCCCGGAAGCCGCAGCGGAGCGCGATGTCGGCGATCAGCAGGAAGCTGCCCTCGGCCGAAGCCAGCATGCACCGGGCGCGTTCGATGCGGCTCGACCAGATGATGGCGGCGACGCTTTCGCCGCGCCCGGCGAACAGCCGGTAGAGCGAGGCGCGCGAGCAACCGAGCGCCAGCGCCACACGGTCGGGCGTCAGGTCGGCGTCAGTGCACTGCTGATCGATCAGGTGCCGGGCCGCCCGGTAGAAGCCATCGGCGAATTGCTCGACATCGGTCGTCCTGAAGCGGCCCGCCTGGAAGATGGCGAGCGCCATGCCGGCCGCGGCCTCGACGGCGAGCACCCGCTCCGACGCCGACAGGTACGGCGCCTCGTCGAGCGTGGTCAGCAGATGGTGGCGCAGCACGGCCGTCATGCCGTGTGCAACGAGCCGGCGTCCGGCCAGCGGGGCGGCGTCGTCGCCCAAGGCCTCGCGCACACGGTCGCGTGGGAGGATCAGGCCGATCGCGGAATGGCGGCTCCTCCGGACGGCGACCGGCTGGGCATAGTCGACGACGCACATGTCGCCGGGGCGCAGGCGGAGCTCGCCGCCGCCGTGTTCGATCGACGCCGACCGGCAGTGCCGCATGACGTCGATGGAGATGTCGTCGCAGCCGTCGAGGCGCCGCCGCTCGGCGCTGCGCCGGGCGAAGACCCGGTCCGAGGCATGCTCCACCAGCTCGGCACCCTCGATCGAGAGCCGACGCAGGCGCGCCCGGAACGGGCCGCCGGCCTCCGACTCCACCGTGGGTTCCATGCGCTTGAGCACGCCGTCGCGCCAGAAGGTCAAGCGCTGTCCCGCCGGGACCCCGTCGGTCGTCAGCTCGGCCAGCCCTCCTGTCAGCTCATTGGCCGCGTGAGACACAGGATCAATTCCTGAATGGACGCTTTGAGACATCTGGCCCTCACCCCCGAAGGCGTGCCTGTGGCAACACTATCGGCGCGTCACCGGCTTGGGGAAGTCATTTCGGAGCGTGCCGCTGAGGGCTTTCTGGTCGCATCGGAATCACTTTCCTCCCCCGTCAGCGGGGGAGGTGCCGCGTTCTACGCGGCGGAGGGGGTCGTGACCCC
>CAYRBQ010000714.1:0-2345 GCA_964422305.1 uncultured Reyranella sp.
CATGCCTGGACGGGCACACCGGCGGAGAAAGATTTCGACCTGCCGTCGATCAAGGAGCCGACCGTGATCTTCCGCGGCAAGCCGGCGGATGCTGGCCGGCTCTACCCGAAGAACGCCAACCTCGCGGTCACGGTCGCGCTGTGCGGTGCGGGACTCGACCGCACGGAGATCGAGCTGGTGGCCGACCCGACGCTGCCGCCGGGCACCAACGCCAGCAAGCTCGAGGTCGTGGCCGATTCCGGCGAGTTGAAGCTCGAGCGGCTCGGGCGCGCCATGCCGGACAACCCCAAGACCGGCGTGCTCACGGCACTCACCATGGCGGACGATCTGATGAAGATCGTCCGCAACAGCGACTGGTAGGGGTTAGCGGGGGCCGCCCGGTCCACCACTCGGACCGCCGGGGCCCGGCCGTCCCATCGGGCCGCGGGGACCGCGCGGACGGTCGAGCGAAGCCTTCTGCTCGGGCGTCAGCGCGGCGAACAGCGTGGTGAGCGAGGGCTTCACGGCCTCGATCGAGGCCAGCCGCGCCTTCATCGCGCCTTCCTCCATGGTCAGGCGCTCGACGTAGTCGGGACGGTCCTTCATCTCGGTCGGCAGGGTCGCGCAGTAGGTCTTGGTCTTGGCGCTTGCCTCGTCCGACGCCTTCTCGAAGGCGTTCCAGGCGGTCATCTGCTCGGGCTTCAGGTCGAGCTTGGCCTTGATGTAAGCGCGGTTGCCGATGCGGCGTGCCACGCGATCCTCGCAGAAGGCGCGCGGCGAGAAGGAGCGGCGGTCGGCGCCGGGCGGGGGCGCGGGCGGCGGCGCCTGGGCGAGTTCGAGGAAATCGTCGAGATCGGTCTCGACCGCCTGTGCCGGGACGGCAAAGGCGAGACCGGCGAGAATGACCGCGGTCGACGCGCCGAGGAGGAGAGGACGTACGGACATCGGGGACCTCACGTTACGTTGGAAATGCCCCGATCATAGGCCGCCGGCCGCCGGACAATTCCGGCGACGAGGTGAAGTTATGTAAAGTTCGGCCGCTGCTCGGCGAGCCAGAGGGCGAAGGCTTCGCGTTCGGCCGCCGTCATGTGCAGCCCTTCCTTGGTGCGGCGCCACAGGACATCCTCGGCGTCGACCGCCCATTCGTCGCGCACCAGGTAACGGACCTCGGCCTCGTACAGGCTGCCGCCGAAATGGCGGCCGAGATCGGCGACGGTCTTCACGTGCTCCAGCAGGTCGTCGAGCCCCGTGCCGTGGCGGCGCGCCAGGATACGTACGAGCTCTCTGGGCAAGGCCGGCTTGTTGGTTGAGGCACCGGCTACGAACTGGTCGAAGGCTTGCTCGAAGGTCGGCGCGTCGGCGAGCTCGCCATCGACCAACGCCCGTTCGGCCGTCCAGGGCGCGCCCATCTGCGGGTACCAGGGTGCGAGGTCCTTGAGGGCATGCTCGGCCAGGCGGCGATAGGTCGTGATCTTCCCGCCGAAAACGGAGAGCAGCGGCGCCTTGCCCATGCTGCCGTCTACCTCGAGATGATAGTCGCGCGTCACCTCGGAGGGGTTGTCGTCGCCGTCATCGAACAGCGGTCGCACGCCGGAGTATGTCCAGACGACGTCCTCGGGCCGCACGGGCCTGGCCATGTAGTGGCTGGCGATTTCGCAGAGATATGCAGTCTCCTCCGGCGTGCAGACCGGATGCTCTCCCTCGTCGACGGCGATGTCGGTGGTGCCGATCAGCGAGAATTCGCGCTCGTAGGGGATCACGAACACGATGCGGTTATCGCTGTTCTGCAGGATAAAGGCGTGATCGCCATCGTGCAGCTTCGGCACGATGATGTGGCTGCCCTTCACCAGGCGCACGCGCTTGGTCGTCCTGACATCGGTCTGCTCGTCGATGAAGTGCTTTACCCAGGGACCTGCGGCATTCACGAGCCCGCGCGCCTGCAGCTTCACGGGCACACCACCCGGACCCGTGAGCTCGATATCCCAGAGCTTGCCGTCGGTACTGCGCTTCGCTGACACGCAACGGTGTCTAGGGTAGATCTTCGCGCCCATTTCGCGCGCCGACTTGAGATTCGTGATCACCAGGCGGGCATCGTCGACCCAGGCATCGGAGTAGACGAAGCCTTTCTGGAACCCGGGCTTGAGGCCCTTGCCGAACTTCGAGGTCGGCAGGTCGACGGCGATCGACTTGGGCAGGGTCATGTGCCAGTCGAGGTGGTCGTAGAGGAACAGGCCGATGCGCAGCATCCAGCGTGGACGCAGATGCGGTTCGTGCGGCAATACGAAGCGCAGCGGCCAGGAGAGATGCGGCGCTTTGGCGAGCAGCACCTCACGCTCCTGCAGCGCCTCTCGTACCAGGCGGAACTC
>CAYRBQ010000715.1:0-2087 GCA_964422305.1 uncultured Reyranella sp.
AGGGCGCCGCCGTCGAGATCAGCGCCAAGGTGCAGTCTTCCAGCTTCTTCGTCATCGGCTGGAACGGCGCGTCGATATAGTGCGCCCAGCGGTAGGGATTGTCGTAGCCCAGCGCGAGGTAGTACTCGCGCGTGCGGCGCATGTACTCGAGCGGCACATCGTATTCGGGCGCGAAATCCATCGTGTCGACCATGCCCGAAACTGGCTCTGCACGGGCCCGAAGTCAAACTCGCAGGCCGGATGACAAGGCGCGGGGCGCGCCGTAATTTCGCATTCAAGAAATTGGGAGGAAACACAATGGGTCACCTGACACGCCGCGCCGCGCTCGGTGCGGGCGGCGCCTTTGCCATCGCCCCGCTCGCGCAGGCGCAGGCCTTCCCCAGCAAGCCGAGCCGCTTCCTGGTCCCCTATCCCGTCGGGGGGATCGTCGACATCGTGACCCGCTCGCTGGCAGACCCCATGCAGGCCGATCTCGGCCAGCCCGTGGTGGTGGAGCCCAAGCCCGGCGGCAACTCCACGCTCGCCACGGCGATGATCCCGCAGGCGCCGGCCGACGGCTACTCGTGGCTGATGGCCACCATCAGCCACGTCGTGGTGCCGCATCTGCAGACGGTCCCCTACGACGCGCTCGCCGACTTCCAGCCGATCGCACTGGTCGCCGTCGCCACGTCCGTAGCGACGGTGAATCCGGGACTGCCGGTGAAGACGCTGAAGGAGCTGGTCGAGTACGGCAAGGCCAATCCCGGCAAGCTCAACTACCTCAATCCGGGCAACGGCTCGTCGATCCATCTGTCCGCCGAGCTGCTGAAGAACCAGTACAAGTTCGACATGATCTCGGTGCCCTATCGCGGCATCCCGCCGGGCATGACCGATCTGCTCGAAGGCCGCCTGCAGGTCGGCCTGCTGCCCGGGCCGCTCGCCATTCAGCACGTCCAGTCGGGCAAGCTGCGTGCGCTGGCCGTCCTGGCCGACAAGCGCCTCGCGACCCTGCCAGATGTGCCGACCTTCGCCGAGGCGGGCTTCGGCAATGCCCAGGTCATGAGCTGGTACGTGATCTCCGTTCGGTCGGGCACACCCGCGGCCATCGTCGAGCGCCTGCACGGTTCGGCGATGAAGGCCCTGCAGAGCGCGGAGACGCGGGACCGGCTGGGGAAGGCCGGCTGCGAGGTCCCGGCGCCGCGCTCCCCCGCCGACATCATGGCGATGTGGAAGGCCGACTATGCCCGCTACGGAAAGCTGGTGAAGGAAGCCGGCATCAAGGGCGATAGCTGACAGCGAAGTGAGCCTGCGGCCATAGTGCGGCCCAACTCCGCCGCGCTATATAGAAGCCGACGGGTTGGCTTCGGGGAGCGCATCGCATGGCGATCAGACGACGCGGCGTAATTGCAGGCGGCGCAGCCCTGTGGCTGGGAGCGCCGGCCATCCTGCGGGCCCAGACGCCTGCGGCGGGCCAGAAGATCAACGTCAGCCACGGCTTCGCCATGCACGGCACGCCGAAATACGCCGCCGACGCGGGCCCGCCGGACTATCTCAATCCCGCCGCACCGAAGGGCGGCAGCGTGCGCCTCGGCGCACGCGGTACGTTCGATTCGCTGCATCCGTTCATCGTCAAGAGCGTTCCGGCCGCCGGCATCTCGCAGATCTGGGACACGCTCTGCTGGAACTCGCGCGACGAGGCGTCGACGGAATACGGGCTGATCGCCGAGACGATCGAATGGCCGGAGGATCGCGCGTGGGTGGCCTTCACGCTGCGCCCGCAGGCGCGCTTCCATGACGGCAGCCCGATCACGGTCGAGGACGTGATCTTCTCGCTCGACATCCTGAAGACCAAGGGCACGCCGATCTACGGCCTCTACTATCACGACGTCGTAAAGGCGGAGAAGGTCGGCGACCGCAAGGTACTGTTCACTTTCCGCGACAACACCAACAAGGAGCTGCCTCTCATCCTGGGCCAGCTCCCGATCCTGCCGTCCAAGTGGTGGGCGAGCCGCGACTTCGAGAAGGTCTCGCTCGACATGCCGCTGGGCAGCGGGCCCTACAAGGTCGATTCCTTCGACGTCGGGCGCTCGATCGCCTATCGCCGGGTC
>CAYRBQ010000715.1:2097-2339 GCA_964422305.1 uncultured Reyranella sp.
GCGAAGGACCTCTGGATGAACAAGGGGCGCAACAACTTCGACGTCATCCGCTACGAGTACTATCGCGACGTCACCGTGCAGTTCGAGGCCTTCAAGGGCGGCGACCTCGACATCCGCCAGGAGAACATCGCGCGCAACTGGGCGACCGCCTACGACATCCCCGCGGTGCGCGACGGCCGCATCCAGCGCGCCGAGATCCCGCATGAGCTGCCGACCGGCATGCAATGCTTCGCCTTCAATAC
>CAYRBQ010000716.1:0-2332 GCA_964422305.1 uncultured Reyranella sp.
GGCGACGGCGGCTACGGCAACCTGCACTACAAGACCTCGACCAACCGCGCGCCGCGCCGCGCCGACAAGGGCTGGCCAGGGGAGGAGAAGGCGCTGTGGCTGCGCCTCAAGCTGATCGCCGACATCGGCCTCGTCGGCCTGCCCAACGCCGGCAAGTCGACGTTCCTGTCGAGCAACTCCAACGCACGCCCCAAGATCGCCGACTATCCGTTCACCACGCTGCATCCCGGCCTCGGCGTCGCGAAGGTGGGCCAGCGCGAGTTCGTGTTGGCCGACATTCCCGGTCTTATCGAGGGCGCGCATGAAGGTGCGGGCCTCGGCACGCGCTTCCTCGGCCATGTCGAGCGCTGCCGCGCCCTGCTTCATCTGGTCGACGGCACGCAGGACGACGTCGCCGGCGCCTACAAGACGGTGCGCAGCGAGCTGCGCGCCTACGGCGGCAATCTCGCGCGCAAGAAGGAGATCGTGGCGCTCAACAAGACCGACGCCATGACCGAAGAGGATGTCGAGGCCAAGCGCGCGGCGCTCGCCAAGGCCAGCCGCAAGACCGTGCACGTCATCTCCGGCGTCTCGGGCCAGGGCGTGCAACCTCTGCTGCACGAGCTGATGAAGCTCGTCGAGAAGCAGACGGCGAAAGCTGCGGCATGAGCCCTCTCCCGTCAGCCCCCCTCCAGAAGGCCAGGCGCCTGGTCGTGAAGATCGGCTCCTCGATCCTGGTGGACGAGGCGAAGGGCGAGGTCCGGCGGGACTGGCTGAACGCACTGACGGACGATGTCGCTCGCCTGCGCAAGAAAGGCTGCGAGGTCGTGCTGGTCTCCTCCGGCGCCATACGCCTCGGCCGCACGAGCTTGAAGCTCGCCTCCGGGCCGCTGCGGCTCGAGGAAAGCCAGGCTGCCGCCGCGACGGGCCAGATCCGGCTCGCGCAGGCCTATCAGGAGGCTCTGGCGCGACACGGCATCACCGTGGCGCAGATTCTGCTCACGCTCCACGATTCGGAGGAGCGCCGCCGCTATCTCAACGCGCGCCAGACCATGGCAACGCTGCTAGGCCTCGGCGCCGTGCCGGTGATCAACGAGAACGACACGGTCGCCACCGACGAGATCCGCTTCGGCGACAACGATCGGCTGGGCGCGCGCGTCGCGGAGATGATCTCGGCCGACACCCTGGTGCTGCTCTCCGACATCGACGGGCTCTACACCGGCGATCCTCGTAGTGACGCCTCGGCGAAGTTCATCCCCGAGATCCGCGAGATCACGCCCGAGATCCAGGCGATGGCAGGCGTCGCCGCCTCCGAGCTGTCGAACGGCGGCATGGTGACCAAGCTGATGGCCGGCAGCATCGCCATGGCGGCCGGCTGCTCGATGGCGATCGCCGACGGCCGCAAGGTCGGCGCGCTGGGCGCGCTGATCGACGGCACCGCGCGCTGCAGCTGGTTCCTGCCCGAAGCCTCGCCGCTCTCGGCCCGCAAGAAGTGGATCAGGGGCTCGCTCAAGACCTCGGGCTCGCTGGTCGTCGATGCCGGCGCCGTGAAGGCGCTGTCGTCGGGCAAGAGCCTGCTGCCAGCCGGCGTGACCTCGGTCGCCGGTGAGTTCCGGCGCGGCGACGTGGTCGACGTTCGCGACCCCAACGGCCGCGTGCTGGCCCGCGGGCTGGTCGCCTACGCTGCCGAGGATGCCCGCCGCATCGCAGGCCGCAAGAGCGCGGAGATCGAGAAGCTGCTGGGCTTCCGCGGTCGCGACGAGATGGTCCACCGCGACGACCTCGTGGTCGAATGAGCTATAGTGGAGCGGCCATGAACGTCCAGACCAAGCCTGCCGAAGACGCCGCGGCCGTGGTTGCCGAGCTGGGCCGGCGCGCCAAGACGGCCGCCGCCGCGTTGCGCACCGCCTCGACGGACGCAAAGAACCAGGCGCTGTCGGATGCCGCGCGCCTGATCCGGGACAGCAAGTCCGCCATCCTCGCCGCCAACGCGCGCGACATCGAGGCCGCCAAGGCCGCCGGCATGTCGAGCGCGCTGCAGGACCGCCTGTTGCTGAACGAGGCCCGCATCGAGGCCATGGCCAAGGGCCTCGACGACATCGTGGCCCTGCCCGATCCGGTCGGCGCCGTCATCGAGGAATGGCATCGGCCGAACGGGCTCGCGATCAGCCGCGTGCGCGTGCCGATCGGCATCATCGGCGTGATCTACGAGGCCAGGCCCAACGTCACCGCCGACGCCGCCGCGCTCTGCCTCAAGTCGGGCAACGTCGTGGTGCTGCGCGGCGGCTCGGACAGCTTCCATTCCTCGCGCGCCATCGTCGAGCTTCTGCGCGCCGCGCTGGCGGGCGCCGGC
>CAYRBQ010000717.1:0-2329 GCA_964422305.1 uncultured Reyranella sp.
CGATGCCCGCGTTGTTGGAGACGCAGGTCAGGCCCTTCACCCCGGAATCGCGCACGGCGCGGATCAGCTTGTCGGGGATGCCCACCAGGCCGAAGCCGCCGCACATCAGCATCAGATCGTTGCGCAGCAGGCCGTCCAGCGCCGACTTCGCATCCTTGTAGACCTTGTTCGCCATCGCCTGCGTTCCGTCCTCGTCGCGAGTGTTCCGGCATATGGAAGGGCCGGCGCTTGCCTGTCAATCAGTCGGAAAGAACCCGGTCTGTCGATGTTTTACGGTTTTCTGTCGACGATCACGATGGCAATTCCCGCAACGACCAGTGCGGTTCCGACCGACAGCGGCCAGGTGATCGGCTCCCCTAGCAGGACCAGCGACGCCGCGATCGAGAACAGCGGTACGCCCAGCATGGCAAGCGACGAGGTCACGGGCGGCATGGCGCGTGCGACCGAGACGGCAGCCCAGGTGGCCAGCGCGCCGAGCGTGCCGAGAAGGAAGAGGGTGCCCTGCACGACGGGGCGGTCGAAGTGGATGTAGCCCCGCGGTTCGAAAATGGCGGCGAGGATGGCCACCAGGATCGTGGCGAGGCCCATCTGCCAGGGCAGAACCTGCAGCGGCGTCATGTGCCAGGTGTGCCGCCGCGCATGCAGGATGGCGATGGCCCAGGACAGAGCGGCGAGCAGCAGGCAGCCGTGACCGAAGAGCGTCGCGCGGTCCGACCAGTCGAAGTGCCAGGGATCGACGATGACCACGACGCCGGCCAGGCCCAGCAGCGCGCCCGCCGTCGTGCGCCGGCCGATGCGCTCGCCCGAGACGAGCGCGAGCGGCACCATCCAGAGCGTCATGGTGTAGGCCAGCACACCCGATCGGCCGGCCGGCACGACCGCCACGCCGAGGTTGGCCAGCGGGAAGAAGCAGGTGATCTGGAAGATGCCGACCGACAGGATCACCGGCCAGTCGCGACGTCCGGGCCACGAGAGCTGGCCGAGCAGCGCCAGCACGACGACCGCGGTCAGGCCTGCGAGGCCAATGCGCGCCACGGCGAACCACAAAGGCGTTGCTTCGGCGAGGCCGAGCTTGATCGCGGGCCAGGCCAGCCCGAACAGCACGATCGCCGCGGCGAGTTGCAGCCAGGCCGCGCGATCGATCCGCGGCTGATGCACGACGCGGCTGCCTTCTAGGCGCGCTTCTCTTTCGCCACCGAGAGCGGCTGCGGCAGGCGCTGCAGCATCTCCTTCGGGACCACCTGCCAGAAGCGCTCGACCTCGCGGTCCCAGTCATTCAGCAGACGGGCGCCCAGCGGCGACTTGGTCTCGGCCACATGCTCGGCGATCCGGGCCTTGAGGTCGGCATCCCAGTGCGGATGGTCGATACGCTGCCACACCACCGTCTCGGCGTTGACCCGGAGCTTGAAGCTGTCGTCCGGGTCGTAGACGTAGGCCATGCCGCCGGTCATGCCGGCGCCGAAGTTGATGCCGGTCGGCCCCAGGATGACGGCCGTGCCGCCGGTCATGTACTCGCAGCCGTTGGAGCCTACGCCCTCGACCACCGCGTCGGCGCCCGAGTTGCGGACAGCGAAGCGCTCGCCGGCGAGGCCCGAGGCGAAGAGCTTGCCCGCCGTGGCGCCGTAAAGGACCGTGTTTCCGATGATGGCATTGGCCTCGGGCACCAGCGGGCTCGAGACCGTAGGCTTAACGACGATGGTGCCGCCCGACAGTCCCTTGCCGACATAGTCGTTGGCATCGCCGAACACTTCCAGCTTCATGCCCTGGACCGCGAAGGCGCCCAACGACTGGCCGGCGGTGCCGCGCAGGCGCACGGTGACGGTGTCGGGCTGCAGGCCCGCCATGCCGTACTTGCGCGTGATCATGGCGGCGAGACGCGTGCCCACCGCGCGGTGGGTGTTCCGCACGCTGTACTGGAGCTGCATCTTCTCGCGGTGCGTGAACAGCGGCTGCACGTCGCGCAACATCTGGGCGTCGAGCGTGTCGGGCACCTCGTTGCGGCCCTCGACCGTGCAGTGCGCGACCTCGCGCCCGCCGTCGGCCCGCGTCAGCAGCGGGTTGAGGTCGAGGTCGTCGAGATAGCGCGCGCCGCGGCTCACCTGCTTCAGGAGGTCGGAGCGGCCGACGATCTCGAGCAGCGAGCGGTAGCCGAGCTGCGCCAGGATCTCGCGCACTTCCTCCGCCACGAAGCTGAAGAGGTTCACGACCTTCTCGGGGCTGCCCTCGAACTTGGCGCGCAGCTTGGGGTCCTGTGTGCAGACCCCGACCGGACAGGTGTTGGAGTGGCACTGCCGCACCATGATGCAGCCCATGGCGATCAGCGACGCCG
>CAYRBQ010000718.1:0-525 GCA_964422305.1 uncultured Reyranella sp.
GCTGCTGCTCCTCCGGCCACAGCCGGTAGCAGACGCCGGGCTCGAGGCGGCCGGCGCGGCCGCGGCGCTGGTCGGCCGAGGCCTGGCTGACGCGCACCGTCTCGAGCCGCGTCATGCCGGAGCGCGGCGCGAACTTCGGCACGCGCATCTGGCCGGAGTCGATCACGAGGCGCACGCCTTCGATGGTGAGGCTGGTCTCGGCGATCGACGTGGCCAGCACGACCTTGCGCCGGCCGGCGGGCGAGGGGGCGATCGCGCGGTCCTGCTCGGCGGTCGAGAGGTCGCCGTAGAGCGGCGCCACGTCGACCTCGCGGCCGACGTCCTGCAGCCGCTCCTCGACCCGGCGGATCTCGCCGACGCCCGGCAGGAAGACGAGCGCGCTGCCGCTCTCCTCGGCCAGCGCGCGGCGCACCGCGGAGGCGACGACGTCCTCGATGCGGCCGGCCGGCGTGCGCCCGAGATAGCGCGTGTCGACCGGGAACATGCGGCCGGCGCTCTCGACGACGGCGGCCCCGCCCAATCGCT
>CAYRBQ010000718.1:535-2320 GCA_964422305.1 uncultured Reyranella sp.
GGCGCATCGCCCAGGCGATCGGACACCGGGCCGGGATCGAGGGTCGCCGACATGGCGATGACGCGCAGGTCGTCGCGCAGCGCCGCCTGCGCCTCGCGCACCAGGGCGAAGGAAAGGTCGGTCTCGAGCCCGCGCTCGTGCAGCTCGTCGAAGATCACGCAGCCGACGCCGTCGAGCGCTGGATCGTCCTGCAGCATCCGCAGGAACAGGCCGTCGGTCACGACCTCGATGCGCGTCCGCGGCCCGACCCTTGTGTCGAGGCGCACGCGATAGCCGACCGTTGCGCCCACCGCCTCGCCGAGGCTCGCCGCCATGCGCCGGGCGGCGGCGCGCGCGGCGAGCCGCCGCGGCTCCTGCATCACGATCTTGCCTTTGCCGAGCCAGGGCGCGTCGAGCAGGGCCAGCGGCACGCGCGTCGTCTTGCCGGCGCCGGGCGGCGCCACCAGCACCGCGGCGTTACCCGCCTGCAGCGCGGCCTTGAGCCGCGGCATGGCCTCGTCGACCGGAAGGGAAGCCATCACCGCCGCCTTATAGGCGGGGCGCCCCGGCTAGTAGAGGCCGTACTTCTTGGGCTTGCCGGGATGGTTGACGCAGAGCATCTCGGGCGAGAGGTTCGGCCCGAGCTTGATGCGCTCCTCCTCGCACTTGTCGTAGGTGAAGGGCCCGCCGAAGACCTTCGGGCCGCCGGCGACGACGAGGTAGGACTTCTCGAGGTACCAGCCGGGGCCGGTATAGGCCTCGGCCGCGCCCTTGCCGCTGCAGGCGCCCAGACTCACGCCCACCGCAACAATCATCGTGCAGAGCGAAAGGCGATGGAAGGACCGCGCTGACATCTTCCGTCTTCTCCCCCAGGGGCTTGCGTGCGCAAGGTACAGGGGCTTTTGCGACGCAACAAACGCTTTCGTCCGGACCGGCGGCCGGGCTAATAATGGCCCGATACACCGAAAAGCATCCGGGGGGATGCTGGGCCAGCCAGTGGGCCAGCAGGACAGAGTCATGGGATTGCCAAAGGGATTGCCCGAGAAGCAGGGACTGTACGATCCGCGCAACGAGCACGATTCGTGCGGCGTCGGATTCGTGGCCGACATCAAGGGCCGCAAGTCCCATGACATCGTCCGCCAGGGCCTGCGCATCCTGGTCAACCTCGACCACCGTGGCGCCGTCGGCGCCGATCCGTTGATGGGCGACGGCGCCGGCGCCATGATCCAGATTCCCGACGCGCTGCTGCGCGACTGGGCGCGCAAGGAAGGCGTCGACCTGCCCGAGCCCGGCCACTACGCCGTGGCCATGTGCTTCCTGCCGCAGGACGAGAAGGCGCGCGCCTTCGCGGTCAAGCGCCTGGAGCATTTCGTCAAGGTCGAGAAGCAGAAGCTGGTCGGCTGGCGCGACGTGCCGACCAACCTCGACGGTCTCGGCAAGGCGGTCATCGCCTCCATGCCGGTCATCCGCATGGCGATCGTCGGACGCGGGCCCAAGCTCGTCGACCAGGACGCCTTCGAGCGCAAGATCCTCGCCATCCGCAAGCAGACCCAGAATCCGCTGGCCGAGCTCGAGAAGAAGCAGAAGCTGCCGGGCCTGGCGCAGCTCTACATGCCGTCCTTCTCCTCGCGCACCGTGGTCTACAAGGGCCTGCTGCTGGCGCCGCAGGTCGAGAGCTTCTACGACGACCTGCGCAACCCGCTGACTCAGTCGGCGCTCTGCCTGGTCCACCAGCGCTTCTCGACCAATACCTTCCCGTCGTGGAAGCTGGCGCACCCCTACCGCTTCATCGCCCACAACGGCGAG
>CAYRBQ010000719.1:0-2315 GCA_964422305.1 uncultured Reyranella sp.
GTGTCGATGATGAACAGCATGTCGGGCGTGCCGCCCATTTCCTTGATGCCGCCCAGCGACCGCTCGAGCTTGTCGCGCTCGCGCGTCAGGTCGAGCTGCTCCTTCTTGGTGAGGCCGACGACGTCGCCCTTGAGGCGCTCGTCGAGCTCGCGCAGCCGCTTGATGGACGCCGAGATGGTGTGCCAGTTCGTGATCATGCCGCCCAGCCAGCGGTGGTTCACGTAGTACTGGCCGCAGCGCTTGGCCGCATCGGCGACTCGGTCGGCCGCCGCCGCCTTCGTGCCGACGAAGAGCACGCGTCCGCCGCTCGCGACGACGTCGCGAACCTGCTTCAGCGCCTGCTCGAGCAGCGGCACCGTCTTGGTGAGGTCGATGATATGGACCCCATTGCGCACCCCGAAGAGGTACGGCTTCATCTTGGGGTTCCAGCGGCGCGTGTGGTGGCCGAAGTGAACGCCGGCTTCCAGCAGCTGGCGCATCGTAAACGTCGGCATGGTCATGCCGTTCTCCTTTTCCGGTTGAGCCTCCGCGGGCGTCGTCCATTTCTGGACACCGGAGCGAGCGCCGGGATGTCTCCCCGTCGACCGCAAACCCGCGTGCGAAGTGGCGCGTTTCTAAAGGTTCGGCCCTAGAAATGCAAGCGCCAGTGAAATCAATGACTTAGGAGATCATTTTCGCGATTTCGTGGGCCAGTTTGAGAAGCGAGAGCGGTGCGCTGCCCTCGGCCTTGTTGTTCGCCGTGATCCAGACCTTGCGGCCGCCCTTGAAGGCTGCGGCCGCCATACGGGCCAGGATCCGCCGCGTCTCCCCATCCTCGTCGACCAGCCTGTCGAACGGTTCGTAGCGCTGCTTGGCCGCCTGGTAGAGGAAGCCCCGGTGCAGGTTCCAGCGGACGATCAGGTCGCCTGGCACCTCACCGTCGAGCGCCCTGAGCGCCGTCTCCTGCCGCTCCACCTCGGGCATGCGGTCGTGCAGCCCGACGCAGTAACGGACGCGAGCATCAGCCAGCATCCGCATGAGGCGTGGCGTCAGCAGCTCGGCGTTGCGAAGCTCGAGGGCATAGAGCGGCCGCCGGCCGCCGAGATGGTGCGGCAGTGTGGCGAAAAAGGCCGCCAGACGCTCGACCAGCAGCGAGGCATCCTCGACGAGGCCGCGCGGCAACGGCGAGACCTGGAACACCAGAGGGCCTGCCTTGTCCTTCAGACCCTCAAGGCATGGCACCACGAACTCGCGGGCCGCGACCGCCGTGTCGAGGAAATGCGGGTTGGGCACCTTGCCCCTGCCCTCCTCGTCGCGGATCACGGAGTCGCAGACGATGGCGGGCGCCTTCACGACGAAGCTGAAACCATCGGGCACCTGGCCGGCGTAGCGCGCATACTCCACGGCAGAAATAGGCGCGTAGAAAGTGCGGTCGAGGCTGACGGTCCGCAGCAGCGGAATCTTTGCATAGGCCTCCAGGCCCCTGCGGCTCAGCGTCACCTGCGGATGAACGCCCTCATAGACGAGCCCGCGCCAGCCGGGAAAGAACCACGACGAGGTGCCGAGCCGGATGTCGGACGGCAGCTTCGGCGCATCGAGCAGCGGCGAGGTGCCCGCGGTCTCCACATCCCCGGCTCGCGGAGTCCGGCGCTTTGGTGGTGCGTCGACCTCGAAGAGCCCCGGCTGCCGGCTCAAATCTCCTCCACCTGGGCGACGCCCGGCAGGCTGCCGATGGTATCGCGCAGGCCGCCTGCGATGGAGTATGTGCCGGGGAGCGTGACCTCGGCCTCGGATTCGTCCGTCATCGGCACGACGAGCGTGACGCGGCCGCGGCCGCGCTTGCCGTCGAGCGCCTTGCGCAGCGCGTCGAGCGCCACGGGATCGGAGATGACGATGCGCAGGCCCGCGGCGGCGTTCGCCACGGCGTCTTCGAGCTTCTCGACCGTCTGCGCCGTGAGCTTCACCTGCTCGCCGTCGAGCCGGCCGTCGACCGAGAGCAGCACGGCCTGCCCCGCCTCCAACAGGTTGCGTTTGCTGCCCAGCAGCTCGCTGAACACGACGCATTCGAAGGCCCCGGATTGATCGGAGCATTGCAGGAAGGCAAAGCGGTTGCCCTTGGCCGAGGTCCGCTCCATGCGGTCGATCACGGTGCCGGCGAGCTTGATGCGGCCCGGTGTGCCGCGCGCCAGCAGCGCCGGCAGGTCCGCCGCGCGGCAGACTCCCAGTCGCTGCAGGCTGCGCTCGTAGGCCGCCAGCGGATGCGACGACAGATAGTAGCCGATGGCGGCGAACTCGTGCTGCAGCCGCTCCATGGGCGCCCAGTCCGGCACCTTGGG
>CAYRBQ010000720.1:0-2312 GCA_964422305.1 uncultured Reyranella sp.
TGCCGCCGGCAATCTCGTCTATCGCAAGGCAGCTCGGAATTTCAATCCGATGATGGCTACGGCCGCAAAGCTGTGCATCGCCGAGGTCGAGGAGCTGGTGCCGGTCGGCGCCATCGATCCCGACCACATCCACACGCCCGGCATTTTCGTGAAGCGCATCCTGTGCGGCGCGCCGTACGACAAGCAGATCGAGCAGCGCACCATTCGCAAAGCCTGAGAATTCGAGGCGAGGAGACACCCCATGGCCTGGACCCGCGATCAGATGGCGGCACGCGCCGCCAAGGAACTGAAGGACGGCTTCTACGTCAATCTCGGCATCGGCATCCCGACTCTGGTGTCGAACTACGTGCCGGAGGATGTCGACATCACCCTGCAGAGCGAGAACGGCATGCTGGGCGTCGGCCCCTTCCCGCTCGACAACGAGGTCGACGCCGACATCATCAACGCCGGCAAGCAGACCGTGACCGAGCTGAAGGGCACGTCGTACTTCTCCTCGGCCGACAGCTTCGCCATGGTCCGCGGCGGCCACATCGATCTCTCCATCCTGGGCGCCATGGAAGTGGCGGAGAACGGCGATCTCGCCAACTGGATGATCCCGGGCAAGATGGTGAAGGGCATGGGCGGCGCGATGGACCTCGTGGCCGGCGTGCGGCGCGTCATCGTCACCATGGAGCACGTGTCGAAGGACGGCGCCTCCAAGCTCCTGAAGGAATGCACCCTGCCGCTGACCGGCCGGCGGGTCGTCGACATGGTGATCTCGGAACTCGGCGTCTTCAACGTCGACAAGACGGGCGACGGCGGCGTGACGCTGATCCAGCTCGCCGACGGCGTGACGGTCGACGAGGTGAAGGCCAAGACGAAGGCGAAGCTCTCGATCTCGCCCTCGCTGAAGGTGGCGTGAGCTGGAGGCTCACCACTTCGAGAGATACTGGCGCAGCGGCTCCGCGCCGGGATTGCTGAAGCGGCGCTCGACCACCACGGTCTTGGCCGTCGCACCGGCGCCGTAATAGAGCGCGTTCCAGTCGTTGTCGGCATCGAGGTACGAGCCCTCGATCGAGGCGCCGGCGAACAGGCCCTGCGAGTTGGCGAAGGCCACGATGTCGGCGCCGCCCGCCGCGCTGGTGGCGCCCTCGAGCCCGATGCCCACGGCCACCATGGTGACGCCGGCCTCGGCGCCGACCTTGAACTTGTGGTCGAGGACCGCCTGCAAGGCCTTCTCGTTCCGGATGATGAAGACGATCTCCGACACCTTGCCGCCGACCTGCAGGCCGATGCTGCCCGAGCCCATGCCGTAGAAGGCGGGGAAGCTCCAGCCGCCACCGCCCGTGGCGGTCTTGCCCATCAGCACGCCGCGGCCGCCCGCCGCTCCCAGGATGAAGCCGCCCTGCACCAGCTCGGGGATGATCAGCACGCCCTTGGCGCTGGTCATCAGCTTGGCGGCGTCGGGAAAGTCGGGTCCGCCAAGGACCTTGCGCGCGGTGGCGAGGCAGGAATCGACCAGCGACTGGCGCTTGGCATCGGCCCGGGCGGGCCGGGTGAAAGCAAGAGGGGCGGCGACGACGGCCGCGGTCCCCGAAAGGACGGTTCGGCGGTTGAGCTTCACTTACGGGCTCCTTGGTTGGTGACCGGCGCGAGGGGCGCGCCTGGTGGCCACTACAGAGCCGATGATACCACGTTTCCGGGCGGAATTGGGGCCTTGCCGGCCCCCTTTACCGGGAGGCCGGTCGGTCCTTCAAGACCAGCGGCAGGCCCGCCGCCATGAAGATCACGCGGTCCGCCCGCTCGGCGAAGCGCATGTTCATGCGGCCCATGGCGTCGCGGAACGAGCGGCCGAGCGGCGTTTCCGGCACCAGGCCGAGGCCGAGCTCGTTGGTGACGAACACGACCGGGGATTTGTGATCATCCAGTGACCGGAAGACGTCGTCGGTCGCCTCGTCGACGTCGGCGCCGGTGTGCATCAGGTTCGAGAGCCAGAGTGTGAGGCAATCGACCAGCACCGGCTGGCCGTGCGCGGCGGCAGTCACGAGCGCCTCGTCGAGCTTCAGCGGCTCCTCGATCGTGGTCCAGCCGGCGCCGCGGCGGGCGCGGTGGGCCATGATGCGGGTCGCCATCTCGACATCGCCCGCCTCGGCGGTGGCGATGTAGACCGCGGGGCTCGGCGGCGCCCCGTGCAAGGATCCGGTCGCGAGCTTCTCGGCATGCGTGCTCTTGCCCGAGCGCGCGCCGCCCAGCACCAGCGTCATCGGCGGCAGCGGGAAGGTGCCGATATGCTCCATCAGGGCGTCGCCCGCACCAGCCAGCAGGCGCCGGGC
>CAYRBQ010000721.1:0-2306 GCA_964422305.1 uncultured Reyranella sp.
CGTCGGGCACGTCGCCGCTCCGCTTGTAGCGCAGGAGCTGTTTCTGCGGCCGGCCGAAGGCCTTGGAGAACTCGCGGGTTTCCTCCGGCGTCATGCGCTCGCCCGGCACGACCACCAGCAGGTGCTCGGCCAGCGCGCGGTTGAGCATCGCCGCCGTCTCCGGCTCGCCGGCGCGGTGGCGATCGAGACCTTCGATGCGGGCGCCCAAGGGCGCGTTCAGCGGGATGACCTCAGGCATGCCCTCCTCCAGCGCTATTCCTCGAACCCCACGAACACCGTCGCCTCGCGGACGGACTTCCGTTCGGACACGACCGCATTCGCCGGGAAGCTGTCGTCCGGCCAGCCGAGCGCAATGCTCTTCATGATGACCTGATCCTCGGCGATCCCGGCGTGCTCGCGAACCACGGGCGACTGCATGATGCCCTGGCTGTTGATCACGGCGCCCAGCCCGCGGGACCAGGCGGCATTGACCAGGGCCGTCGCCACGGCGCCGCAGTCGAAGGGTGTGTCGTCGCTGCCGTGCAGGATGCGGTCGTAGGTCACGATCACGCAGACCGGCGCGTCGAATTGGCGAAAGCCGCGCAGCACCCAGTCCTGGCGGCCCTCCTTGTCGTCGCGCGCGATCCCCATGGCAGAGAAGAGCTGCTTGGCGACGCCGACCTGCCGGTCGCGATGGTGGCCCGTGAAGCCCTGCCCCGTGCGGAACTCGCGCGACTGGGGGACGCCCGCCACCATCCGCTCGGTGTTGCCGGCGCGGATCCGGTTCAGGGGCTCGCCGGTGATCACGTAGAAATTCCACGGCTGGGTGTTCATCGACGACGGCGAGCGCATCGCGAGGCCGATGATCTCCTCGATCAGCTTGCGGGGAACGGGGTCGGGCTTGTAGCCGCGGATGCTCCGGCGGCCGAGGACGACGTCATCGAACTGCATCGCATGACCCTAGCGCGGCGCGGTTCCCGAGACCAATTGCCTTAGCCACCCTTTCGCCCGTCGAACCAGGGCCGACGCCGCCTGCCAGGCCGGCAAGTCGCGCACAAAGGCGTAGATCTTGTCACGGAACGCGAACAGCCACGTCTCGACCGCGAGGTACCACGAGATCCGCAACAGCGTGGGGCGCAACACTTTACAGAGCCGTGCGACCAGCGCGGTGGCGACGATCTTGCCAATGACAATCGATCCCATCGCCAGCCCGAACCGCCCTTCCAGCGCAAACCAGACAGCAGCAAGTTTGACCGGAAGCACCAGGGTCGAGGGCGCGACGAAGGCGATCAGCGCGGCCCAGGGCGGCAGCCCGGCCAGCCAGGCCTCGATGCGGCGGACAGGTTCCCACCGCGCGAGCGCGGCCATCGCCACGCCGAGATAATGGAGCAGCACCTCCTCGAAGAAAACGATCGCCGCGGCGATCGGCACGAACAGGATTTCGAGGGCGCGTTTCAGATGGTCTTTCATCGATACGCAAACTAAAGATCGGATACAGGCAATTCAGTGGCCGGCATGTTCACAAGACGCACTCTTTCCAAGTTCATGGCGGCTGCATCGCTGGCGCCCGCGACGGCATTGTCCCAGAGCCTGCCTCCCCTGTCCCGCATCGCTTTCGGCTCGTGCGCCAACCAGACCATGCCGCAGCCGATCTGGGACGCCGTGCTGGCCTACCGGCCGCAGCTCTTCCTGTTCATCGGCGACAATTGCTACGGCGACTTCAATTCGGCTGACGCCAGCGCGCTCCGGAAGGCCTATGCCGAGGCCGGCGCGGTTCCGGGCTACGCCAAGCTGCGCGAGACGGTGAGCCACCTCGCCGTATGGGACGACCACGACTACGGGGCCAACGACGGCGGCGCCAACTTCGCGCACAAGGCGGTCTCCAAGGAGATCTTCCTCGATTTCTGGAACGCACCGCCCGGCGACGTGCGGCGCCAGCGCGAGGGCATCTACGATTCGCGCATCGTCGGCCCACCCGGCATGCGGGTTCAGACCATCCTGCTCGACGTCCGCTGGTTCCGTTCGCCGCTCAAGGTCACCGACCAGCGCGGCGCCCCGGGGAAGGAGCGCTATCTTCCCGATCCCGATCCGACCAAGACCATGCTGGGGCCTGCGCAATGGACCTGGCTCGCCGAGGAGCTGAAGAAGCCCGCCGAGGTCCGGCTGCTGGTGTCGAGCACGCAGATGCTGGCCGAAGGCCACGGCTGGGAGCGCTGGGGCAACTTCCCGCTCGAGAAGCAGAAGCTCGTCGACACGATCCGCGCGAGCGGCGCCAAGGGCGTCGTGCTGCTGTCGGGCGACCGCCATATCGGCGCGCTCTACCGCGA
>CAYRBQ010000722.1:0-2292 GCA_964422305.1 uncultured Reyranella sp.
GCCCTCGCGCTTCATGGTCTCGGTCATGCCGAGCGCGGTCAGCGGGTTCACGAACCACGAGGCGCCTTCGGCCGCCGTCGTGCCGGCCGGCAGCGGCTGGCAGTCGGCGGCCTTCAGCAGGCGATACTGGGCGTACATCGCGCCGCCGATCATCGACACCAGCTTGCCCTTGAGTGCCTGCGCGGCCTCCGAGGAGCCCGCCTTCACGACCGTGCCCGCGCCCTCGTTGCCGACCGGCATCGACTGATCGAGACGTGCAGCGAGGAACGGCAGGGCGCCTGCCGAGACCTTGCCCGAGACCTTGACGTCCGCGCCGCTGCCCGACGCCGTCATGGCGGCGGGGTCGGCCGGGCCCAGCAGCAGGCCGAGGTCGGACGGGTTGATCGGCGTCGCCTCGACCTTGACCAGCACCTGGTCGGGGCCGGGCTGCGGCAGCTCCACCTTGGCGAGCGACAGTTCCAACTCGCCGCTCTTCTTCAGCAGCGAACGCAGCTGCAGTCCCGTGATCTTGTCGCTCATTTCTTTCTCCCGTTGGTCGTCTTGCGCATCAGGTAGGTATCCATGATCCAGCCGTTCCTCGCCCGCGCCTCGTGGCGGCGGCGATGGATTTCACCTGCCACGTCGGCCGTCTTGCCGGCGATCAGGATCTCGTCCGGGGTGCCGAGATAGGCGCCCCAATGGATGTCGACGTCGTCGTCCGCGAACTTGGCATAGGTGTCCTCACCGTCGAGCAGCACGGCGGCGCTCGTCACGCCCTCGGGAAAGCCCTCGGCGATCCTGCGGCCCGTCGTCAGCAGCACCGGCTCGCCGATGCGGTTGAGAGGGATGCGATGCCGCGCCGCCAGCGCCTGCACCGCAGTGATGCCCGGGATCACTTCCCAGTCGATAGCATGGCGGCCCGTCGCGGCGATCGCCTCGATGTTGCGGATGGTGCTGTCGTAAAGCATCGGGTCGCCCCACACGAGGATGCCGGCGGTCTCGCCGTCCTTCATCTCGTCCGCGATCATGCGCTCGAACACCGACTGCTTGGCCGCATTCAGCTCGTCGACGCAGCCGAGATAGTCGGCGGGTTGCGTGTCGCGCGGCGGGCTCGGTGCCTCGACGAAGCGATGCGCGCGGCCCGGCGCGATGTGGCGCCGGCAGATCTCCTCGCGCACCGCCCGCAGCTTTCCCTTGGTCTTGCCCTTGTCCATCAGGAAGAAGACGTCGACGCGGTTCAGCGCCTTGACCGCCTGCACGGTGACGTAATCGGGATCGCCGGCGCCGATGCCGATGATGAGGATCGTCTTCACGTCACGCCCCGTATTTCGCGGCACAGAAGTTGCACGATGGATGGCAGCCAGCAGGAGGTTTCCATGACCGTCGACACCCTTGCCAAGCCCCCCATCGCGGCCGCCATCGCCACTGCCTTTTCACACATTGCCGAGGGCGATACCGAATACAAGGGCGGCGGACTGCGCGATTTCTTCCTCTATCGCGACCTCGGCGTCGCCGCTGCCACCAACGGCCAGGTGGTCGCACAGCTCGTGAAGGCCAACCTGCCGCCTGAGGAGGGCACGGGTTGGCACTATCACGAGGCGAGCTTCCATATCGTCATCATGCTCAAGGGCTGGGCAAGGTTCATGTACGAGACCGAGGAGACGCTGGTGAAGGCGGGGGACTGCGTCCACCAGCGACCCGGCATCCGGCACTACCTCTTCGACTACTCGCCGGACATGGAATATCTGGAAATTGTCAGCCCGGCCGACTTCACGACCGTCGACGTCGAGGGCCCGTGTCCGATCCCACCGCCGACGCCGTGGAAATAGATCAGGCCTTCACCCCGGTCCACGCTCGCCGAGTCGTCGAGAAGGCAAGGACGGCCGAGAAGGCCACGATGCCCGTCGCCACGCAGGCATAGAGTCCCGACACGCCCCAGCCGAAATGGTCGAGCGCCAGCAGGCTGCCGCCGGCGGCGATGGTGATGCGGGTCAGGTTGGCGCCGACCGGCCAGTACATCTCGCCGGTGCCTTGCGAGGCGAAGTAGAGCGCCATCGCGACGCCGAAGAAACCGTAGACCGGGCCGACGATGCCGAGATAGTGGCGGCCCGAGGCCAGCGCCCTGGGATCGGCGGTGAACAGGCCGAGCCACAGGTCGGGCCAGACCGCCACGACCACGCCGATCACGGCGGCGATGCTTCCCGCCATGATGGCGCCTGTCCAGGCGAGCCGCTGGGCGCGCGCATACTGCCTGGCGCCGATATTGGTGCCGACCAGCGCCGTCAGCGTCGCGCCGATGCCGAAGCTGATGGG
>CAYRBQ010000723.1:0-2291 GCA_964422305.1 uncultured Reyranella sp.
AGGTCATTCCCTCGATCGGCAGTAACACTTCACGGGGTAGCGCGGCACCATCAGTGCCTGCCGTGCTCGCTGGGGCCGGTTCACCGCGGACGGACGGTTCCGTCGGAACGGCCTGCCGTCGCGCGGGGGCATTGCCCGACATGTCCCGTACGCCGCACCCGGCCTTCTCGACAGCCGCCGTGAGCTGGATGGGGCCGGCCACGGCCGGGTCGTAGACGACCCTAGCCTTCTCAGTCGCCAGGTTGACGCTCGCCTCGCTCACGCCCTGCACTTTCGAGAGCGCCTTCTCGATCCGCCGCACGCAACACGCGCCAGTCATGCCGGCGCCGCCAAAGGTGATCTCGTTGAGGCGGTCGGCGATCTCGGCATTGGAGCGCGGCACGCCTTCACGGCTCGGCGGATCGACCTCGACCACGACCACGTCGGGGCTCCCGCTGTTGTAGATGAACGGCCAGATCGGCGGATTGCCGCGGAAGCCGCCGTCCCAATAGGCTTCGCCCTCGATCACGACGGCATCGTGGACGTTGGGCAGGCAGGCCGAGGCGAGCAGCGCATCGATCGACAGCTCCTCGCGCGTGAAGATCCGCACCTTGCCGGTCCGTATGTTGGTCGCCGCGATGAACGCCTTCACCTGATGGCAGGCGCGCACCGCGTCCTGGTCGAAATGGCGCTTCAACAGTTCGCGCAGCGGATCGAACTTCAGGGGGTTGCGCTGCCAGGGCGAGAGCGTGCGCTGGATCAGGTCGGCCCACAGTGCGCCGGGCGAGTCGTCGAGGTTCCAGTTGCCCTGCAGGCGGTCGAGCGGCGTGCGCCGGATCGGGCTGGCGACCGCCATCTGGCCGAGTTCGCCCCAGAACGCCGAGAGGGCCGCACGCGCACCGGCCGGGCCGCCGTTCGCCCAGCCCTGCAACAGGATCGCCGCGTTCATGGCGCCGGCGCTGGTGCCACTCACTGCCTCGAACTCGAGCCGTCCGTCCTCGATCAGCGCGTCGAGCACGCCCCAGGTGAAGGCGCCGTGGCTGCCACCGCCCTGCAGGGCGATGTTGATGCGCTTGGTCGAGGTTGGTTCTACAGTCATCACCCAGTCACGAGTATCACGGGATCACGGCATTATGGCGAAGGGCGGGGCGGGCGGACCGTGGCGAAAGCGCCCGTCGACCATCCTGTGGATGCTGTCCATCGGCCAGCTCATTTCCTGGGGGTTGGTCTACTACACTTTCCCGCTGTTCATCGCGCCCATGGAGCAGGAGCTCGGCTGGAGCCGCAGCTCGATGTTCGGCGCGCTGTCGGCCGGCCTGCTTGTAGCCGGCCTCTGCTCGATCCCGGTCGGGGCCTGGATCGACCGCGGGCACGGTCGCGTACTGATGACCGGCGGCTCTCTGCTGGCGGCGGCCCTGCTGTTCGTGTGGTCGCGCGTCGACTCGCTTCCGGTCTTCTACGCGCTGTGGATCGGGCTCGGCGCGGCGCAGGCCGTCATCCTCTACGAGCCTGCCTTCGCCGTCATCACGCGCGTCTACGGCCCTCGCTACAAGCAGGCGATCCTGCTGATGACGTTCCTCGGCGGGCTCGCCAGCACCTTCGGCATTCCCTTCGCGCAGCTCTTGATCGAGCGCATCGGTTGGCGCCCGGCGCTCGAGGTGCTGGCGGCGGTCAACCTGGCGACAGCGTTCCTGGTCCACTGGCTGTTCGTGCCGGGACCGCACGAGAAGCCGGTGCCCATCGCCGACTCGAAACACCCGGTCGAAGGCGCCGTGAAGAAGAGTCCGCTGGCCACCGCGGTGCGCATGCCCGCCTTCTGGGGACTCGTCGTCGCCTTCGCAGGCTACGGGCTCGCCTTCTCGGCGATGAGCTTCCACCTGATCCCGCTGCTCGACGATCGCGGTGTGCCGATCGCCGTCACCATGGCGATCATCGCCCTGATCGGACCGATGCAGGTGGTGGGCCGGGTGCTGCTGATGGTAGGGCAGCGCCACGTCACCACCATTCAGCTCGGCGCCGGCATCTACTTCGCCTTCCCGATCGCCATGGCGATGCTGGCCACGGGAATCAGCGATGTCTACGGCCTGATCCTGTTCGCCATCGTCTATGGCGTCGCCAACGGACTCATCACCATCCTGCGCGGCATGGCGGTGCCGGAGTTCATCGGCCCCGAAGGCTACGGCGTCGTCTCGGGTGCGCTCACCATGCCGACCAACGTCATGCGCGCCGTCGGTCCGCTGGTCGCCTCGCTCGCCTGGGGCGCCTTCGGCGGCTACACGCCGGTGCTGTGGGGCCTGGCCGGCATCATGCTG
>CAYRBQ010000724.1:0-2278 GCA_964422305.1 uncultured Reyranella sp.
ATGTGGATCACCCGGCGCGAGCCCGCGAGCTCGTGCAGCGGGTCGATGTTCTGGGTGATGACCGTCACCTCGCCTCCGTAGCTCCGCTCCATCCGCGCCAGCGCCTCATGGGCCGCGTTCGGCGCGACGCCGGCCGCCCGGAACATGTGTCGGGTGTCATTGTAGAAATCCAGGACCTTCTTCTTGTCCCGATACCAGGCCTCGATGGTCGCGACCTCCTCGAGGTTGACCCGTGTCCACAGGCCGCCCGCGTCGCGAAACGTGTCGATGCCGCTTTCCTTGGAGATGCCCGCGCCTGTCAGCACGGCGATCCCGGGCGGGAAGAAATCCTGGTGCATGCCCCCAATCTACCGCCGTGCTAGGGTGAGGGGCCATGGCCACCAGCATCCTCTTCGTCTGCACCGCGAACATCTGCCGATCGCCCACGGCCGAGGGCGTGTTCCGGGCGATGGCCGAGCAGGCAGGACTGGGCTCGGCCTTCGAGATCGACTCGGCCGGCACCGGCGCCACGCATGTCGGCGAACCGCCGTCGCCGCCGGCGGTCGAGGTGGCGGCGGCGCGCGGCTACGACATCAGCGCGATCCGCGCCCGCCAGGTCACCGGCGAGGACATCGCCAGGTTCGACCTGGTGCTGGCGATGACGCGCGGTCATCTCGTGGAGATGCGCTGGCTGGCGCCGCGCGAGCTCGCGAACAAGCCCAAGCTGCTGATGAGCTACGGCCCACCGCTCGGCATCCTCGACGTGCCCGATCCCTACGGCCGCACGCGCGAGGACTACGAACGCGCCATCGGCCTGATCGAGATGGCCTGCCGCGGCCTGCTCGAGAGCCTCAAGGCCCAGGTCAAAATGGCCATTTGAGGCCGAGCTCGCCGAAGCGGTTCAGCACGTTGAAGGTTAGCCGCGACACGTCGTTGTCGAACTTGTTGTGGGGCAGGCTGCCGCAATAGGTGATCGAGCCAACCGAGAACACCGCGCCGCCTTTCGGCTTCTCGATGTAGGTCATGTCGGCGCGGATGAGCTGCTCCAGCGTCTGGCCGGGAATGGTGGTGGTGAAGCCCAGCCGCTCCTCGTGCACGACCACGAAGTTCTTGCGGTCGTGGCCTTCCGACGAGGCGAGCACCACGGCGTTGAGCGGGCTGCCGAGGCGATGGTCGAGCCGGTCGAGCTCGAAGCCCGCCGCCCCGCCGCCGGAGAAGCCGTAGCCGCCGAACAGCTCGTCCTTCACGCCCTCGAACACCCAGGCATGGGTATTGTCGCGCGCCGCCGGCGACTGGCGGTAGGAGTCGCCGACGAACGTGCCCTGGCTCGAGAAGCCGATGCCGCAGAGGAGGTTGGGCGGCCGGTCGGAACGCCGCCACAGGCCGCCATAGGCGCCGTCGAAGGAGTGATAGTACTCGCCGGGCTCGGCAGCCCAGGTGCGGATGCCGCCCTCGGTGCGCCGCACCTCGATGGCGCCCGGCACCTTCGGGGAAAGCGCGACGCGCCAGTAGAAGCCGTTGCCGCCGAGATACATCAGCCGGCCGCCGGCCTCGGTGTAGGCCTGCAGCGCGTCGAGCGTGCCGGCCGTGTGATATTCGGGATGCGAGCCGGTCAGCACCACCTTGTACGAGGCCAGGATCTCGACGCCCTTCTCCTCGAGGTCGTGGTCGGTGACGACGTCGAACGGCACGTTCATGCGGTCGAGCCAGCCGGTGAGATGGGTGTCGGCCGGCAGGTGGCGCAGCCCGGAGCCGGCCGCGTCGTTGAAGGAGAGGAAGTTCGGCCGCCAGGTCAGCAGCGGCCGCAGCCGCGAGGAGTAGGCGACGCCCGAGCCGTCGCGATGATGGTTGTAGGTCGAGAGGCCGTAATCCTTGTGCTCGTCCGGATTGTACGGATAGGCCTTCCACTCGGCGACGCGGGCGCGGAAGGCGTCGTCGAAGGCGCTGCGGGAGAAGTTGGAATAGACCTGATAGGTGAAGGTCGAGGCGAGGTAGCAGACCTTGGCCTGCGGCTTGCCGACCTGCGGGCGCACGAAGAACGGGATGACGTCGCGATGGCCGCCGCAGGAGAGCTGCATGCCGTAGACGCCGCTCTTCATGTCCTTGGGCACGGTGAAGCTGAAATCGTCGAGCCAGCCGCAATCGTGCAGGTCGTCGTCGTGGAAGTGGATGGCGGCGTAGTGGTGCGGCGCCTTCCGCCAGTCGCGCTCCGTGCCCGTCCAGGCCGCACCCTTCATGGCGCGCGTCGGCAGGTTGACCAGCCTTCCGTGCAGACCGTTCGGCCCGGTATCCTCGATCT
>CAYRBQ010000725.1:0-2276 GCA_964422305.1 uncultured Reyranella sp.
TGGTCGATCCCATCAACCGCGTCGAGGGCGGCCTGATGGGCGAGACCGTGCACGGCGGCCTGGCCGAGCTCTGCAAGGCGCGCGCGCACCAGCTCATCAGGATCCCCGAGGGCGTGAGCTATGCCGACGCGGCGGCTCTGCCCGTAGCCTACGGCACGGCGCTACGCATGATGGTGACCAACGGCAACGTCTCGAAGGGCGAGAAGGTCCTGATCCTCGGCGCCTCGGGCGGCGTCGGCGTGTGCTGCCTGCAGCTCGCCAAGCTCGCCGGCGCCGAGGTGATCGCCTGCGCCGGCACCGATGCCAAGGCCGCGCGGCTGCGCGAGCTCGGCGCCGACAAGACGATCAACTACATCGAGAAAGACTTCATGAAGGAGATCTTCACGATGTACGGCAAGCCGACGCGACGTGGCGGCGGCACCGATAACGGCGTCGACGTGGTCGTAAACTATACGGGCGGCGACACCTGGGTGAACTCGCTGAAGACATTGAAGGTCGGCGGCCGCCTGCTGACCTGCGGCGCCACGGCAGGCTACGCCCCGACCGAGGACATCCGTTTCATCTGGACCTTCGAGCTCAAGATCCTGGGCTCCAACGGCTGGATGCGCTCCGACATCGAAAAGCTGCTGGAGCTGGTGCAGAGCGGCAAGCTCAAGGTGCTGATCGACAAGGTGTTCCCGCTCGCCGAGGCGCGCGAGGCGCTGCGCGTGATCGAGGATCACGAGGTGTTCGGCAAGATCGTGGTGGCGCCATGAGCGAAGGGATCCAGCCGCTGAGCGGCGACGAGCTGCAGAAGATGCTCGACAACTCGCCGTTCATCGCCTTCCTCGGCCTCAAGGTGGTCGAGGCCGATCCGGTCAAGGAGCGCGTCACCATGACCTGCGCCATGCGGCCGGAGTTCGAGCGCGGCAAGGGCAGCGGCCAGTGGCACGGCGGCCCGCTGGCGGCGATCATCGACACGGTCGGCGACTACGCACTGATCATGGCGCTGCGCCGCGGCCTGCCGACCATCAACTTCCGGGTCGACTATCTCCGGCCCGCGATCAAGACCGGCCTGATCACGACCGCCACCGTGCGCCGCAACGGCAAGAGCGTGGGCGTGGTCGATGTCGACGTGTTCAACGAGCAGAAGGCGCTGCTCGCCATCGGCCGCGCGACCTATTCGACGCTCGCCGGCTGACACAGCCGGTATGAAGTTTGCTTTGTCGTAACGGGGAGCTGGGGACAACGGAGGGGTTCATGACGAACAAGGTTTCACGGCGCGTCTTCGGCGCCGGGGTTCTGGCTACCGGCCTGCTCGGCAAAACGACGATCGCGCACGCGCAAGGTACGACCACGGGCACACCCCGCAAGGGCGGCACCCTGGTCGCGACCTGGGGCGGCGGCGAGCCGCAGGCCTGCTACGTGCCGGCCGGTGGCGGCTCGAGCCCGACCTTTTCCTCCTCCAAGCTGTTCGAGCGCCTGGCCAAGCGGACCATGGATGGGAAGTTCGAGGGCGTGCTGGCCGAGAGCTGGAAGGCGTCCGACGACTTCAAGAGCTACACGATCAAGATCCGCAAGGGCGTGAAGTTCCACGACGGCAAGGACATGACCGTCGACGACGTCGTCTACTCGATCGGCGAGATATGGAAGAAGTACGCCGCTGCCTCAGCCATGACCGACTTCGCCGGCGTCGAGGCAACCGACGCCGACACCGTGGTGTTCAAGTACAACAATCCGACACCGGAATTCTTCTTCGCTTCGACGATGTGCGGCATCGTCGCCTACATCGTGCCCAAGCACGTCTACGCCGGCAGCGATCCGGTGACGAACCCGGCGAACAACGCACCGATCGCCACGGGCCCGTGGAAGTTCAAGGAGTGGGTGCGCGGCAGCCACTTCGAGTACGTCAAGAACGAGAACTACTGGAACAAGGGCGCTCCGCACCTCGACCGGTTGATCATCCGCTACGTGCGCGATCCCGCCGGCCGCGCCGCCGCCATGGAGGCGGGCGACATCCATATCGGCGTGTTCAACCCGATCGCACCGCCCGACATCAAGCGCCTCACCGCGACCGGCAAATTCGTGGCGACGCCCAAGGGCTACGAGGAGAGCGTCTGGTCGTCGACGCTCGAGTGCAACATGCGCAATCCGATCTTCGCCAAGCGCGAGGTGCGACAGGCGATGTTCCACGCCGTCAACCGCGACTTCATCGCCAAGACGGTGTTCTACGGCTACGCGCGGCCGGGCACGAGCCCGATCTACTCGCCCAACAAGGAGTTCTACACCGCCGACAC
>CAYRBQ010000726.1:0-2272 GCA_964422305.1 uncultured Reyranella sp.
GTGCGCGACCTCCGCGAGCGGCGCCGCGTTCAGCCGGACCGGGCGGAACTGCGCCTCGCGGCCGCGCGACACCAGCCCCGCCCCCTCCAGCACCTTGAGGTGCTTGGAGATGGTGGGTTGGCTGAGGTCGAACGGCTCGACCAGCTCGTTGACCGTGGCCTCGCCCAGCGCCAGCCGCGCCAGGATGGCGCGCCGCGTGGGATCGGCGAGGGCCGAGAAGACGAGGTCGAGGTGCTTCATATATCGCCTACTGGCTATATTCAAAATAAGCAATATAGGCCGACATCCTGGTCGTCAAGTCAGTGCCCGACGGGCTTGACCTCGCGCAGCAGGGAGAGGGCAACGGTGGCCGCGGCGACCATGCCCACGATCGAGAGCCAGGCGACCGCGACGAAGCCGTCCATGAAAGCGTCGCGCGCGCGGTCGACGAGCATAGCAGCCTGGTCGGCACGCAGCACTGAGGCGACGCCCAGCGCCCCGCCGAGCGTCGACTTCATCGCGGCCACGCCGTCGGCGGAGATGCCCGGAACGGCGACGCCTGCCATGCCGGCGCGATAGAGCGCGGCGCCGAGGCTGCCGAGGAACGCGATGCCCAGCGCGCCGCCAAGCTCGACGGCCGTCTCGGACATGGCCGAGGCCGCGCCCGTGCGCTCGGGCGGCGCCGATCCGACGATCAGGCCGGTGGTGAGCGTGATCACCGGCGTGAAGCCGATGGAGAAGAGCACGGTTGCCGCCACGATCTGCTCGAGGCCGGGCGCCAGCGCCAGCCAGAAGAAGCCCAGGGCAGCCAGCGCCATGCCGCCGGTCATGAGCGTCACCGGGCGGAAGCGCGCGGCGAGCGGCGGCGTCAGGAACGAGGCCACGGTGAAGGCGACGGCCGACGGCAGCGAGGCGAGCGCGGCCTCGAGCGGCGACAGGCCGGCCACGAGCTGGAAGTACTGCGCCACGTAGATGAAGCTGCCGAACATGAACAGCACGCCGCCGAGATTGATGGCGAGCGAGGCGCTGAAGGTCCCACGCTTGAACAACGCCAAGTCGATCATGGGATCGGCGAGATGGCCCTGCCGGCGGACGAACACCGCCGCCAGCGCGAAGCCGCCGGCGAGCGCGCCCAGCGCCTGCCAGCCCCAGCCGTACTCCGAGCCGTGCTTGATGCCGTAGATCACGCTCAGCACGGCGCCGAGCGAGAGCAGCGCGCTCGCGAGGTCGATACGGCCGGCCCTGGGCGCCTTGTATTCCGGCAGCAGCCACGGCCCGCAGGCGAGCAGCAGCACCATGACCGGCACGGCGATCAGGAACACCGAGCCCCAGTGGAACCATTCGATCAGCGCGCCGCCGATCAGCGGCCCGAGGATGCCGCCGGCCGAGAAGCTCGCGACCCACATGGAGATCGCGAAAGATCGCTCGCGCTCGTCGGTGAACATCACGGTGATCAGCGACAGGGTCGAGGGCGCGAGCGTGGCGCCGGCGATCCCCAGCAGCGCGCGCATCAGGATCAGTTCCTCCGGCGTCGACGCGAAGGCCGCCACCGCCGAAGCGACGCCGAACGCCGCCGCACCGCAGAGCAGCAGCCGGCGCCGGCCGATGCGGTCGCCCAAGGTGCCCATGGTCATCAGGAAGCCCGCGACCATGAAGCCGTAGATGTCGATGATCCACAGGAGCTGGCCCGCCGACGGCTTGAGCTCGGCCGCCAGCGTGGGGATCGCGAGGTTCAGGACCGTGAGATCCATCGAATAGACGAGGCACGGCAGCGCGATGACGGCGAGGCCGATCCACTCACGGCGTGTGGCGCGACGCGTTGCCTTGCGGCCTGTCGAGGGGGCGCTGGTTTCCATCGTTCGGGCGACTTTGCGGGGGCGTTGTCGTCGCCCGTTGCGCCCGCCCGAACAAGATGGAAATTATCGCGGCGACATTCGAAAAATTCGGAGGCGCTAGTCCAAGGCAATCCCGGTCTGCGCCGCCACGGCCTTCCACGTCTTCACCTCCTCGTCGAGGAATCGCGCCATCGCGCCGCCGCCCGGCGGCATGGGATCGAGGAAGGCGGCGTCGAACTTCTCCTTCACGTCCGGCAGCACCAGGACCCTGGCGATGTCGGCCGCCAGCTTGTCCGTGACGGACGCCGGCGTGCCGGCGGGCACGAGCACGCCGTACCAGTTGAACACCGCAACGCCCGGCGCGCTCTCGGCATAGGTCTGCACGTCGGGCAGCTTCGGGTGGCGCTGCGGCGTGGCGATCGCCAGCGCCTTCAGCTTGCCGGACTGCAGATGCGGCA
>CAYRBQ010000727.1:0-2271 GCA_964422305.1 uncultured Reyranella sp.
TTCACTCTGCGCCGTATCCGCGGCGTGCGCGGACGGGTCGTGCCCATGCCTCGAAGACTTCGAGGGTCCAAAGAAAAAGGCCGGCGCGGGAAGCGCCAGCCTATACACAATCTCTACCAGAACCTGCTGAACCTGCAACTTCACCGGCGCATGGCTCGACGAAGCGCGTGCATGGCTGCTGGCAGTGCATGCAACGTGTCAGCCGAGATCGATGTCGTAGCGGATGAAGCCGCGGTTGACGGCGACCTTGTCGTAGAGGAGCCGCGCCGTCGCGTTGCTGGCCTGGGTCTGCCAGTAGAGGCGCGGACAGCCGCGCGCCCTTGCCCAGTTGGCGACCGCTTCGATCAGGGCGCGCGCCACGCCCTTGCCGCGTACCTCGGGATCGGTGAACAGGTCCTGAAGGTAGCAGACGTCGTCCGACGACGTGTTGGCGTGGATCAGGAATGCGTGATGCCGACGAGGCGCCCGTCCAGCCTGGCGCCCAGCGCATGCATGCGCGTGTCCTTCCGGAACTCGTTCCAGGCGCGGTCGTACATCGCCTGCGCAAGCGTGCGCTTGTAGAAATCCATGTAGGCGCGGAACAGAACCTCCCAGGTCGCGCGGTCCGACGGCTCGAGCTTCGCAATCGTAAGCATCAGGCGTGGCTGAACATCGGCTTGCCGGCGACCGGCATGGTGGCCTTGAGGATGGTGCCGCTCGCCACCTTGTCGCTCTTGCGCGACACGACGATGTAGAGGTCGCGGCCGGAGAAGGCGACGTTGGTGCAGTAGATGTCGTCGCCGCAATCGACGTGGTGCGTCGGCCGGCCGAGCTGGTCGAAGCGCCAGGCCGTCGTGCTGGGATGGGCGATCACGAGGCCGCCCTCCTCGTCGAGCGCCATGCCGTCAGGCCCCGCGTGGCCGCCCGTCATCTGGATGAAGAGGCCGACCTTGCTCGCGCCACCGTCGGCCATCAGCGGCAGGCGCCACACCGCGTTGCCGCGCGTCACGCCGACGTAGAGGACGTTCTCCGCCTTGTTCATCACCAGCCCGTTGGGGCTCGGCACGGTGTTGACCAGCATCGTGAGCTTGCCCGCCGTGTCGTAGCGATAGACGCGCCCCGTGGGGTCGTGCAGGCCGGTCTGGCCCTGGTCGGTGAAATAGAGATCGCCGTTGGCGGCAAAGAACAGGTCGTTCACGCCCTTGAAGCTCTCCGAGCCGCGCGTCTCCAGCAGCGGCGTGATCCTGCCGTTCGACGGATCGAGCAGGACGAGGCCGCGCTTGTAGTCGGTGACGAAGATGCGGCCGTCCTTGTGGATTTTTAGCCCGTTCGGCCAGCCATCGTACTCGGTCACCAGCGTCCACTCGCCCGCCGGGTCGATGCGGAAGATGCGTCCGAACGGGATGTCGGTGACATAGAGGTTGCCGGCGCGGTCGAAGCTCGGCCCTTCGAGGAAGGAATCGAGCATCTGCCCCGCGGCATTGGCGTCGCCCCACGAGGTCCGGCCGGGCTTGCGGAACTTCTCCGGCAGCCGCGTGAACTCGGTCGCGGCAACGGGTTTGGTCAGTCCGTACATGATGCCCCCTCCGCCCTACGGGTACCTCCCCCGCACGCGGGGGAGGAGGAAAGAATTTCAAACTCCTCCCACGTCTTCGGGGGTGTTGGCCGAAGGCGCCTGTGAAGGCGCCGCGCCGGAGGGGGTCATGCCGCCTTCACTTCGCGCTCGGCCTTGAGGGCGCGGACGGTCTCGCGCAACGCATGGACGGTCTTCTCGATCTCCGCGCCGCCGTGCATGGCTGAGACGAAGCCACCCGGCGCGCCCATGACGTCGACACCGTGGGTCATCAGGCCCATGCGGATCTTGCCCGTCAGAGGTCCGGCACCGCGCGCGCCCTTCAGCTTGGCGAACGGCACCTTGAGCGGATCGAAGGTCGCGGGATCGATCGGGTCGCCGAACGGGTTGGGATAGATCAGGAAGGTCGAGCTCTGGCCGTAGATGCCCCACGGCACGCCCTCCTTCACCAGCACCTCGGTCAGCGCCTTGCGCAGCTCGGTCGCCGTATTGTTGGCCTTCTCCGCGAGATCCTCGTCGCGCACCAGCGACAGCGCCGTCACCGCGGCCGCGGCCGACAGCGGGTTGGCGTTGTAGGTGCCGGGATGGAGGATGCGCTCGATCTTCTTCGCCGCCGTCGCGTCGTGGTCGATGCGGTCCATGATCTCACGTTTGCCCGAGACCGCGCCGCCCAGGCCTCGCTGGCGGCGCTGCGCACGCCCGACGCCGACCAGGTCCAC
>CAYRBQ010000728.1:0-2270 GCA_964422305.1 uncultured Reyranella sp.
CCTCAACGTGCCGATGAAGAACGGCAAGGTGACCGACGCCACGCGCATCGAGCGTGCTGCGCCCACTATCAGGGAGCTCGCCGCCAAGGGCGCCAAGGTGATCGTGCTCAGCCATTTCGGCCGACCCGACGGCAAGCGCGTGCCCGAGATGACGCTCCGTCCGCTGGTCGAGCCCCTGGAGAAGGCGCTGAGCAAGCCGGTGGCGTTCGCAGAGGACTGCGTCGGCCCCCTTGCCGAGGAAGCGGTCAAGGCGATGAAGCCGGGCGACGTGCTGCTGCTCGAGAACCTGCGCTTCCACAAGGAGGAGGAGAAGAACGAGGCGGGCTTCATCGACAAGCTCTCGCTGCTGGGCGACGCGTACGTGAACGACGCCTTCTCGGCCGCGCACCGCGCGCACGCCTCGACCGAAGGACTCGCCAACCGCCTGCCCGCCGCCGCCGGCCGCCTCATGCAGGCCGAGCTGGAGGCGCTCGACAAGGCGCTGGGCACCCCCAAGCGCCCGGTCTGCGCCATCGTCGGCGGCGCCAAGGTCTCGACCAAGCTCGACCTGCTGGGCAACCTGGTCGGCAAGACCGACAAGCTGATCATCGGCGGCGGCATGGCCAACACCTTCCTGCACGCGCAGGGGATCGGGGTCGGCAAGTCGCTCGCCGAGAAGGACCTCGCCGCCACCGCGCTCGACATCCTGGAGAAGGCCAAGGCCGCCAAGTGCCAGGTGCTGCTGCCGGTCGACGTCGTGGTCGCGGGCGAGTTCAAGGCCGAGGCCGCCAACAAAGTCGTCGCCACCGATGCCTGCCCCGACGACCAGATGATCCTCGACGTCGGGCCGAAGTCGATCGAGCTCTACAACAAGGAACTCGCAGGCTGCGCCACCGTCGTGTGGAACGGCCCGCTCGGCGCCTTCGAGCTGAAGCCGTTCGACACCGGCACCGTCGCGATCGCGCAGCAGGTCGCGCGCCTCACCGGTGCGGGCAAGCTGCTCTCGGTCGCGGGCGGCGGCGATACGGTCGCAGCGCTGGCCGCAGCGGGCGTCGAGGAGAAGTTCTCCTACGTCTCGACGGCGGGCGGCGCGTTCCTCGAATGGATGGAAGGCAAGGCCCTGCCCGGCGTTGCGGCGCTCATTCGGGCGGCGTAGGACTTGGGCCCATGAGTGGCCCGACCGTCCCCGACCGCCCACGGCTCCCGTGGGATCCGCCCGAGCATTTCGAGAAGCGCGTCCCCGACGGCGACAACCGCGAGCGGCTGGTCTGCGGCCGTTGCGAATTCATCCACTACCAGAACCCCAAGGTCGTCGCGGGCGCGGTCTGTACGTGGAACGACAAGGGGAACGACAAGATCCTTCTCGCCAAGCGCGCGATCGAGCCGCGCAAGGGCTTCTGGACCCTGCCCGCAGGTTACATGGAGCTCGGCGAGACGACCGAGCAGGCCGCGCAGCGCGAAGCCAGGGAAGAGGCCTGCGCCACCATCGAGATCGACCGTCTGCTGGCCATGTACAGCGTGGCGCGCATCGGCCAGGTGCAGATCATGTATCGCGCCAGGCTGGTAACCGCCGACATCGCCGCCGGCGTCGAGAGCGAGGAAGTGGCGCTGGTCGACTGGGCCGATATTCCGTGGGACCAGCTCGCCTTCCCGACCGTCGTCTGGGCGCTCGCGCATTTCCACGACTCGCGCGGCAAGGCCGACTTCGCGACCTATTCCAATCCCACGGGCGACCTCGCCCGCATGTGGCCGCCGCGCAAGCCCGACGGCGTCTGAGGATCAGCTTCCGCGCGCAAAGGGATTGTCGTCGCCGTCCCAGTGGCGCTTCAGCAGCGGAATCTGCAGGAAGGCGAAGACCAGGGTCAGCGGAAAGCTCAGGAACATCTTGCTGGCGATCCAGGTGTCGGTCGGGAAGTTCCGCCACATCACCTCGTTGACCAAGGCCAGCACGAAGAAGAACACCGTCCAGCGCAGCGTGAGCCGATACCAGCCCTCGTCCGTCAGCCTGAAGGCGGCGCCGAACAGCGGCTTCAGCAGCGGCTTCCTGAAGAGCAGCAGACCGCCGCCCAGGATCGTGCCGAACAGGCAGTTCACGATGGTCGGCTTCAGCTTGATGAAGGTCTCGTCCTGCAGCCAGATCGTGAGGCCGCCGAACACCAGCACGAAGAAGCCGCCGACCAGCGGCATCACCGGCCAGCGCTTCTCCAGCCAGCGATAGCAGGGCAGCGCGATCGCCGTCGCGACGATGAACACGGCGGTACCCCAGTAGATGCCCCAGCGGCCGTTGGCCG
>CAYRBQ010000729.1:0-2267 GCA_964422305.1 uncultured Reyranella sp.
GGCGCTGCGCTTCAGCGTCCGCAACATTCAGGACGACGAGGTCGAGGAGGAGCTCCGCGGCCACGCCGACCTCGAGGCGCCCGGCGGCAAGGGTCGGGCGAGCTTCTCGCTGCCCGAAGCCCGCAGCTTCGAGCTGCCGGCCGGAACGCTCTTTCCCACCACCCTCCTCGCGCTGGTCATCCGCCATGCCCGCGACGGCGACAAGTCGGCATCCTATTCGGTGTTCGACGGCGCCCGTCTCGACGGCGCCTTCCAGGTCAATGCCGTGATCGGCCGGCCGCCGCGCCAGTCGGGCCCGCCGGTGCGCGGCGATCTCGGGCTGCTGCGCAACCAGCCCGCCTGGGGCGTGCGCTTCGCCTTCTTCGCCGCCGGCGACCAGGGCGCCAACCCGGAGTACGAGCTGGCGCTCGACCTGCTCGGCAACGGGGTCGCCCGTTCGATGTTGCTCGACTACGGCGAGTTCGCCGTGGATGCTCGTCTCGTCCAAATCCAAGCCCTGCCGAGGCCGCAATGCTGAACCTTCGCTTCCTGGTCCCCGCCGCCCTCGGCGTCGTCATCGCCGCACCCGCGACTGCCCAGGAGTTCGCCCCGCATCGCGCGGTCTATTCCGTGACGAACATCGAGAACGGCAAGCCCTCGGCCGGATCTCCCGGCACCTACGCCTACGAGCTGAAACTCTCCTGCGACGGCGGCTACGTGATCCACCAGCGGCTGCGTCTCGAGACGCCGGGCCAGCGCTCGGTGGTCGTGAGCGAGCAGCAGACGCAGATGACCGAGAGCAAGGATGGCCGCAAGCTCGCCTTCGAGCATCGCAGCGTGAGCGGCGGCAAGCAGGCCAACCTCGTGAAGGGCGAGGCGCTCCTTAGCGACGACGGCACGGGGCAGGCGAGCTTCACCGATCCGGCGGGCCAGACCGTGAAGCTTCCCGGCGGCACGATGTTCCCCGTGGCGATCGCCCGCGCGACCATCCGTGCGGCCAAGGCGGGCGACAGCAGCTTCGACGGCCTGTTCTTCTTCGGCGACAAGGTGAAGGCGCCGCAGCAGGTCAATGCCGTGATCGGTCGCGTCCCCAAGCGTCTCGCCGAAGTGAAGATCCCCGAGGGCGCCGAGGAGCTGGCCGACGGCCGCACCCGCATCTATTACCGTGCCGGCTTCTTCGACGCCGACACGGGCGACAAGAGGCAGCAGGGCGAGCCCGCCTTCGAGATGAGCAGCGTTACGCTCGACAACGGCATCGAGCTTTATGGCACGCACGAGCAGGGCGACAGCGGCATCGAGTATCGCATCACGCGCCTGGAGCCGTTGCCCAAGCCCGAGTGCAAGTGAGCGATGGCGGTCGTCGGCGCCGACGCTGAGCGCCTGACGCCCGAGCGGGCGGTCGACCGGCTGGAAGAACTGCACGCGACCGCGAGCATCGCCTTGCGCGAGGCGCTGGCGCGCTACACCCGGACGGGTGTGGTTCCGACCGCCCAGGAACGCAGCCGCTTCCGCTATCCCGAGCTCAGGATCGACTGGCGCCCCTCGGGCGCAATCCGCTTTACGCGCCGCGCCTGGGCGAAGTTCCAGTCTCCCGGCCTCTATGCGACGACCGTGACTCAACCGGCCTTCTTCCGGCGCTACCTGCTCGAGCAACTGCGTCCACTGGTCGAGGAATTCGGCGCCAGCATCGAGGTTGGCGTCGGCGAACAGGAGATCCCGTACCCATTCGTCACCGAGGCGGGCGACGAGTTCGTGCACGGCGACCTCTCGGTCACCGATCTCGCGCGGCACTTCCCGACGGCGATCCTCGCCAACGTCGGCGACGAGGTGGCCGACGGCACCTGGACGGTCGAGGCGGGGCAGCCGCGGCCTCTGGCGCTGTTCGACGCGGTGCGGGTCGACTTCTCGCTGCGGCGCCTGATCCACTATACCGGCGCCGACTGGCGCACGATCCAGCCGTGGATCCTTTGCACCAACTACCAGCGCTACGTCGATCACTTCCTGCTCTGGGCGATGGAGGAACTCGCCCGGCCGGACGGACCCTACAGCGCGCTCGCGCTGCCCGGCGGTGCCGTCGTCCGGCGAGGCGATCCGACGGAGTCGGCCGAGGCGGCGATCGCCGCGGCACCGTGGCATCGCTTCCAGATGCCGGCCTACAGCCTGCTCCGGTCCGACCACGCGGGCGGCATCACGCTGGTCAATATCGGTGTCGGCCCCTCCAACGCCAAGAATGCCACCGACCACCTCGCGGTGCTGCGGCCGCATTGCTGGATCATGGTCGGGCATTG
>CAYRBQ010000730.1:0-2262 GCA_964422305.1 uncultured Reyranella sp.
GGGCGCGACCTGATCGGCCTCGAGATAGGGCAGGCGGGCCATCGTGTGCGTCTCCTCGACTTCTTTGTATTCAGTGATCCTGGCTGTCGCGCTCCGGTCCCTGCAGGGTCACGCCGCCGTCGACCACCAGCACCTGGCCGGTGATGTAGCGGGCGTGGTTGCTCAGCAGGAAGCGCGCGGCATGGCCTACGTCCCAGCCGGTGCCCTCGATCTTCAGCACCGAGGCGTTCACCCGCTGGGCGCGGTTGGCCTCGCTCATGCCGTTGCCGCGATTGACCATCGGCGTGTACATTGGCCCGGGGCAGATGCAGTTGACGCGGATGCCGTCGCGGCCGTGGTCCACCGCCATCGCCTGGGTGAGGCCGATGACGGCGGCCTTCGAGACCGTGTAGGTCGTGAGACCGCGCGGCCTGAGTGCGGAGATCGAGGAGATGTTGACGATCGCGCCGCCCTTGGCTGTCTTCTTCATGGCCGGGATCGCGTGCTTGGAAAGCAGGAACATCGTCTCGACGTTGACCTGCATGACGCGGCGGTATTCCTCGGGCTTCTCGTCGACCACCGAGCCGCGGCTGCCGATGCCGATATTGTTGTCGAGCAGGTCGAGGCGGCCCCAGTGATCGACCGCGGCGTCGACCAGCCGCTTGCACTCGGCCTCCTGGGTCAGGTCGCCGGCATGGGCCACCGCATGGCCGCCCTCGGCCTTGATCATCTCGACCGTGCGTTCCGCGAGCTTCAGCTCGCGGTCGGCCACCAGCACCTTCGTCCCGGCGCGTGCCAGCAGGATAGCGGCGGCGCGGCCGTTGCCGATTCCGTCGCCCGCGGCACCGCCGCCCGCGATGATCGCGACCTTGCCGCTGAGTCCCGGATCGTCTTCCGGGCCCTTCATGGCAGTCCCGCTCCCGGCACGTCGACCCTCATGGTCTCGATCCTCCCGTCGCGCTTGTCGGCGATGGCGGGCCCGCTGCCCGAGTTGGTGATGACGAACAGGGTGCGGCGGTCCGCGCCGCCCAGCATGCAGGCGTAGGATGCGCGTTCGCCGAAATCGATGTCGTGCGTGACCTTGCCGCCCTCCAGCACGCGGATCATGTGGTGCGTGAAGGCGCCGGTCACCCAGATGCCGCCCTCGGCGTCGAGGCAGATGCCGTCGGGATTGACCAAAGGCGTCTCGGCCCAGACGCGGCGGTTGGAGAGCGTGCCGTCGGCGGCGATGTCGTAGGCGGTCAGCCGCTTCGCAAAGGTCTCGCCGATGATCATCGTCCTGCCGTCGGGCGTGATCACCGTGCCGTTGGGGAACATCAGCTCGTCGGCGGCACGATGCACCGAGCCGTCGGGGTCGACCCGGGCCAGCACGGCGGCCCTGGGCTTCTCGCCGGCATGGCGGTCGAAGCCGAAATTGCCGACATAGGCACGGCCGTGCGCGTCGACGATCATGTCGTTGCAGTAGCCGGTGGCGATCGAGGCGAGCTCGGCCTCGATCGAGAGCTTGCCGCCGGCGAAGCGCATCAGGCGGCGGTCGGTCATGCTCACGATCAGCATCGTGCCGTCCGGCCGCCAGCCGAGACCCGAGGGGCGGCCCGGCACCTCGACGATCGTCTCGGCCTTGCCGCTCTCATCGACCGTGCCGACCTGGTGGACGTAGAAGTCGGAGTACCAGAGCTTGCCGTCACGCCAGCGCGGGCCCTCGCCGAACGACAGGCCGCTGAGCAGGGTTTCGAGCTTCATTGCTTGTCCCACTCGATCCTGAACGAATTGCCTTCGGGCTTGATGTAGCCCGCATTGGCGCCGGGGAAGTGGGCGGGGCAGAGCAGCGCGTTGCTCTCGACGCAATCCTCCAGCAATCGGCGACGCGAACGCGCCGACAGGTCCTGATCGGAGCAGAACTGGCTCGACCAGTCCGGGTGATAGACCTGGATCGGGTGATGCATGATGTCGCCCGAGAAGGTCGCGGTGCGGCCGCCGTCCTTCAGGTTGATCGCGATCGAGCCCGGCGTGTGGCCGGGATAGTCCTTGATGGTGAGCAGCGGGTCCGGCTGGTGGTCGCTATCGATCATCACCGCCTTGCCGGCCTCGACGATGGGCAGCACCGAATCGTCGAACGAGCCGTCGTTCACCTTGCCTTCACCCTGCGCCTTCCGCTCGCTCTCCCAGTGCGCGTACTCGCGCTTGGCGAACAGGTACCTGGCGTTGGGGAAGGTGGGTACCCAGCGGCCGTTCTCGAGCCTGGTGTTCCAGCCGACATGGTCGACGTGCAGGTGCGTGCAC
>CAYRBQ010000731.1:0-2261 GCA_964422305.1 uncultured Reyranella sp.
TGATCTCGTGGGCCAGCGTCGAGGCCATCTCGCCGAGCGCGGTGAAGCGGGACATGTGGGTGACTTCCGACTGCAGCTCCTTCAGCCGCGACTCGGTGATCTGCTGGTCCGTCAGGTCGCGGATGAAGCCCGTGAAGTGGTGGCGGTCGCCGGTGCGCAGCTCGCCGACGGTCAGGTGCATGGGAAAGGTCGATCCGTCCTTTCGCTGGCCGACCACGATGCGGCCGATGCCGATGATCCGGCGTTCCCCGGTCGAAAGGTAGCGCTCGATGTACGCATCGTGCTGCTCGCGGTAGGGCGAGGGCATGAGGATGCTGACGTTGCGGCCAGCGACCTCGTCATGGCTGTAGCCGAACAGCCGCTCCGCCGTGGTGCTGAGCGATTCGATGCGGCCCTTCTCGTCGATGATGATCATCGCATCGGGCACGGTCTGGAGGATCGATCTCAGCCGCGCCTCGGCCGCCTCCAGCGCCAGGGCAAGCGACGGTTCGCTCATGGTGAAACGGCATGCATCGGTCTCGCCACGATAGCACGTGACGACAGCCGGGCGGCAACCGTTCAGGGACGGATGAACGACAGCGGCGCATCCTCGTCGAGATTGTCGGCCGCCGCCGTGAGCTCGGCGGCGATGTCATCGTTGGAACGGCCCTGCCGGAAGAGCCGGATCGCCTCCGACAGCAGGCAGCGCGCCACGACGTCGGGCTCGATGCCCTTGGCCGAGGCTTCGGAGAGCGCGGCCTCGACGTGCCGTGAAACCAGGAGATGAGTGCTCATGGGTGCTGTTCCTTCAGATGCCGCGCGAATGGCGACCGTCGGTGTGGGCGAGATAGGGGTCGAAGGCGGCGCAGACGAAGCGCACCAGCGGCCGCCCGCGCTCCGTCACCTGCAGTCGCTCGCCATCACGGCGAACCACGCCGTCGTCGAGCAAGGCGGGCAGGGCGTCGATGCCCTCGATGAAGGCATCCGGCGCCACCGCGTGACGCCGGCAGATCTCGCCGAGGTCGACCGAGAAGCTGCACATCAGCCGCTCGATGATCTCGCCGCGCAGCCGGTCGGAATTGGTGAGTTCCAGCCCTCGGACAGTCGCGAAGCTGCCGGCCTCGATCATGGCATTGTAGCGCCGGGCATCGGCCGCGTTCTGGGTATAGCCGCCGGGCAGGCTGGAGATGGCGGACGCACCGAGCCCGACCACCGACGGCTGCCTCTCCGCGACATAGCCCTGGAAGCTGCGCCGCAGCCGGCCGTTTTCCGCGGCGATGGCCAGTGAATCGCCGGGCCGCGCATAATGGTCGAGACCGACGCGCACATATCCCGCCGCGACGAGGCGCTCGGCGACCAGCGCCGCCATGGCGGCGCGCGCCGCGAGGTCCGGCAGGCTCGCGGCGTCGATCAGGCGTTGGCGCGCCTTCATCCACGGCACGTGGGCGTAGCCGAAGACCGCGAAGCGGTCGGGCATCAGGGCGACCGCGACGTCCAGTGTGCGGGCGAGCGTTTCCACGGTCTGCTGCGGCAGGCCGTAGACGAGGTCGATGTTGATGCGCGCGATACCGGCGTCGCGCAGCCGCCCGATGGCCGCCGCCGTGTCGTCGACCGACTGCATGCGGCTGATGGCCTGCTGCACGCCGACGTCAAAGTCCTGCACGCCGAGGCTCGCCCGCGTGACACCCATGTCGGTCATGGCGGAGACGAGGGTCTTGTCACAAAATCGCGGATCGATCTCCATCGAGGTCTCCGCGCCGCTCGCCCGGTCGAAACGGCCGGCCAGATATCTGGCGACCTCCACGAGCCGCATTGCGCCGAGCTGCGAGGGCGTTCCGCCGCCCCACTGGATCGTTCCGACCAGCAGGTCAGGTGCGGCGCCCGCGACGAGATCGATCTCGCGCTGCAGGGCGCGCGCGTAGGCGTCGAGCGAGTCCGGCCGGTTCATCGCCGAGGTGTTGCAGGCGCAATACCAGCAGAGGCGGGCGCAGAACGGCACGTGCAGGTAGATCGTGGTGCCGCCGCCGGCAAGTCCGGCGAGCCAGGCGCGGTGCTCGATCGGCCCGATGGCGCCGTGGAACTGAGCGGCCGTCGGATAGCTGGTGTAGCGCGGGACCGGTCGGTCGTAAGCGGCGAGGGCCGGGCCATCCATCGGAACGAGCCTCAATGCGAGATGAAGACGGGGACGGTCATGCTGGCGAGGAGGGTGCGGCTTGCGCCGCCGAGGACCATCTCGCGGACGCGGCTGTGGCCGTAGACGCCCATGACGATGAGGTCGGCAT
>CAYRBQ010000732.1:0-2261 GCA_964422305.1 uncultured Reyranella sp.
AGCCCGTCGACCGTGGGACGCTTGCTGTAGGGGCCGGTCTGCCCGAAGCCCGACACCGAGCAGTAGATCACGCTCGGGTTCAGCTTCTTCATCGCCTCGTAGCCGAAGCCCAGCCGCGAGATCACGCCGGGGCGGAAGCTTTCCATCACGACATGGGCCTTGGCCGCGATCTTCTTCGCCACGGCGACGCCGTCGTGAGACTTGAGGTCGAGCGCGATCGAACGCTTGCCGCGGTTGAAGGCGACGGAGTGGGCGCAGTGGTCGCCCTTCAGCTCGCCGAGCGCGCGGCCCCAGTCGCCTTCCGGCGGTTCGACCTTGATGACGTCGGCGCCGTGCAGCGCCAGCAGCATCGAGGCATGCGGCCCGGCGATGCCCTGGGTGAAGTCGAGAACGGTGATGCCGTCGAATGCGCCCTTGATCGTCACTGGTTCCTCCCGAGGGCGCTGAACGTACGTTTACCGATGGCGACCACGCAAGGCCGGCTCTGCAGGGAAGCCATGCATGAAGAAAAGTTACGTAAATTCGCAGGCAAGCTCGTTTGTCGCAGGGTCGTCGTCGGGACAGATAGGTGTATCTGCACTTGTCTGGAGGTTCCGATGCCTGCCGTGCCTCTGCCGATCGCCGCCCTCGCCGCCGCCAGCTACGTGGCGCCGTCGCTGGTTGCGCCTTTCTTCCGTCGCATGATGCTCGAGCCGCGCCGCCATGTGCGGCCGCCACCGGTCCTCGAGCTGCCTACGGCCGACGAGCGCATCGATCTCGGCGACGGGCTGGTGGCCTGGCGCTGGGGCGAGGGGCCCAGGGTGCTGCTGGTCCACGGCTTCGAGGGCAACCGCGCCCAATTTGGCGTCGTCGTCGCGGCATTGGTCGCACATGGTTTCGCCGCCATCGCGCTCGATGTGCCTGCGCACGGCGAGTCGGCGGGCGACGAGCTCACGGCGGTCAAGTTCATCGCCGCCATCGAACGCACCCTCGATCGCCTCGGTCCGGTGCACGCCGTCGTCGGCCACTCGATGGGTGGCGCGATGAGCCTGTTCTCGATCGCGCATCGGGGTGGCGCGTCGCGCGTTGCGCTGGTCTCTGCACCGTCGTCGCTGAAACGCGAGCTGCAGCGCTTCGCGCGCATGGTAGGTCTCTCGAAGCGCGGCGCCGTTGCCTTCATCGCGTCCGTCGAGAACCATGTTGGACGGCCAGCCGCTGACTTCGATGTCCGGCGCATCGCGGACAAGGTGAAGCTGCCGCTGCTGTTGATCCACGACCAGACCGACCGGCAGGTTCCCGTGGCTGAAGCGGCCCGCGCAGCGCACGCCCTGCCCGGGGCGAAACTCATGGTAACGCGCGGCCTCGGCCACAACCGGCTGCTGGCCGATCCTGCGGTGGTGAAGGCGATCCTGGGCTTCGTCGCCGCTCAGGCGATGACGGGAAGCGTCTCGATCTCGTAGGCGTGGACGATCTTGCGACCGAGCACGGGATCGTCGAGCTCCATCTCGAAGCGCGAGGAGGAGCGGATCGCGCCGATCGCGGGCATGGTGCCGCAGAACATGACGGCGCCCATCGGCAGGCGCTTCTCGTCTTTCCAGCCGAAGATCAGCTCGCGCGGATCGCGGATCTTGGCGAGCGGGCCTTCCTGGTAGAGCACCCGCTTGCCGCCTTCCTGGATGAAGCTGCGCAGCATCAGCCTGTCCCAGTGCGGCTCGACCTCCTCGAAGCGCCAGGCAGTCCGGCCGATCGGCTTGGCGCACATCTGCTTGGAGACGGCAATGCCGTAGCTCTCGACCTTGCGGTCGGTGTGGTCGGCGCCGACCGTGACCCACAGCCGGTCGGCGGCGCCCACCAGCACCGGCTCGACCTCGCCGGAGCTCTCGTCGCCCAGCACCTGGATGCGGTCGGCCTGCGTCAGCATCTGGGCCGCGGCCCGGTAGTAGATCGGCACGCGCGAAGGCGGCTGCACGCCGATCGCCTTCAGCTCTTCGATGTGGTGGTTGAGCGCGGTGACGTCGCGGCCGGTCCAGCCGGCGATCACGAGATCCTTGATGTCGACCGAGACCTTCTCGACCGCGCCCTTGGCGTGGCCCTCGAACGCGAGCAGCGCCATCGTCAGAGGACGGCCAGCCGCGAGTTCAGCAGATCGGTCACCAGCATGTAGCCCGGCGCGTGGGTGATGCAGAACTCGGGCTTCACCGTGGCGACCACCGATTGCGGGGTGACGCCGCACGCCCAGAACACTGGCAGCTCGTCTTCGCGCACCGGCACGCCGTCGCCGT
>CAYRBQ010000733.1:0-2260 GCA_964422305.1 uncultured Reyranella sp.
CCGAGCCGCCGGTGTCGGTCCCGAGCGCGGTGTCGCAGACGCCCGCCGCCACCGCAGCCGCCGAGCCCGACGATGAGCCGCCGGGCACACGGCCGGGCGCCGCCACGTTCACCGGCGTGCCGTCGAAGGCATTCTCGCCCAGGATGCCGAGCGAGACCTCGTCGGTGATCGTCTTGCCGACCAGCGTGGCGCCGGCATCGAGCAGGGTCTGCACCGCCCAGGAATGCTTCTGCGGGATCGCGCGGCCGGTCGGCCAGTCGTGGTTGCCGCCACCGGTCGGCACGCCCGCCACGTCGAACAGGTCCTTGGCCGCGAAGGTGAGGCCGGACAGGGGGCCGCCGGCACGGCCCTCGAGGTGCACGCGCGGGCCCGGCACGAAAGCGCCGATATCGTCGGTCATGAAACGCTATCCGATCGTTGGAGAGGGCTATTCGGCCGGCGTCGCCGGCGCGCGGCCCTTGGTGCGCCAGCGCCTGGCCCAGCCGGGCGCCATGCGCATGCCGGTCAGCCGGTCGAACCACATGTAGACGACCGGCGTGATGAACAGCGTGAGGAGCTGCGACACCATCAGGCCGCCGACCACGGTGATGCCGAGCGGCTGACGCAGCTCGGCGCCGGCGCCATGGCCGATCGCGATCGGCAGCGCGCCGAGCAGCGCGCAGACCGTCGTCATCATGATCGGCCGGAAGCGCAGCAACGCCGCCTCGACGATCGCCGTCTCGGCGTCAGCCCCCTGGCCGCGCCGCTCGATGGCGAAGTCGACCATCATGATGGCGTTCTTCTTCACGATGCCGATCAGCATGACCACGCCGATCATGGCGATGACCGAGAGGTCCATGCCGAACAGCATGAGCGTCGCCAGCGCGCCGATGCCGGCCGACGGCAGGCCCGACAGGATGGTCAGCGGGTGGATGAAGTTCTCGTAGAGAATTCCCAGGATGATGTAGATCACCAGCACCGCGGCGAACAGCAGCAGGCCCTGGTTGGCGACCGCCTGCTGGAAGACCTGGGCGCTGCCCTCGAAGCTCGTCGTGATGTTCGCCGGCAGGCCGATCTCCGCCGCCGCCGCCTGGATGTCGCGCACCGCCTCGCCGAGCGCCACGCCAGGCGCGAGGTTGAACGAGATGATGACCGACGGAAGCTGGGCGATGTGGTTGACGGTGAGCGAGGTCGGCTTGTCGGTGCGCTTGGCCAGCGTGTCGAGCGGCACCAGCCCGCCGCTCGGCGTGCGCACCTGCAGGCGGCGCAGGATGTCGCCGGCGTCGCCGTACTTTGGGTCGGCCTCGAGGATCACCTGGTAGGTGTCGTCGGAGGCGTAGATCGTCGAAACCTGGCGCGAGCCGAAAGCCGAATAGAGGAGCTGCCGGATCTGGTCGACCGAGACACCGAGGCGCGAGGCGATGTCGCGGTCGATGTCGATCATCGCCGAGCGGGCCCGCACCTGGAGGTCGGAGTTGACGTCGAGGATCGTCGGGATGCGGCGCATCCGCGCTTCCATCTGCGGCGCATATTCGCGCAGCACGTTGAGGTCGGACGAGCGCATCCCGAACTGGTACTGGGCGCGCGTCTGGGTCGTGCCGATGTTGATCGATTGCGCGGGCTGGAAGAACACGTTGATGCCGGGCACGGCGGCCGTCGCGCGGCGCAGGCGGGCGATGACCTGCTGGGCGCTGTCCTTGCGCTCCGGCTTGTCGCGCAACATCACGAAGATGCGGCCGGAGTTCACCGTCGCCGCGGCATTGCCGCCGCCCACCGTCGACATCACAGCCGCCACGTCGGGATCGCGCCGGATCACCTCGGCCAGCGCCGACTGGCGCGCCACCATGGCGTCGAACGAGGCGTCGTCGGGCCCCACGGTCGAGCCCTGGATCTGGCCGATATCCTCCGACGGGAAAAAGCCCTTGGGGATCGCCTGGAAGAGGATGGCCGTCGCCACGAAGGTGCCGAGCGTGATCGCCAGCACGAGCCGGGGCAGACGCACGGTGCGGCGCAGCGCCCAGGCATAGCCGTTGGTGATCTTGGTGAAGCTCCACTCGAAGGAGCGGAGCAGGAAGTTGTGCTTCTCGTGGTGATCGACCGGCTTCAGCCAGCGCGAGCACAACATCGGCGTCAGCGTCAGCGACACGATGCCCGAGATCAGGATCGCGAAGCTGATGACCAGGCCGAACTCGTTGAACATGCGGCCGACGACACCGCCCATGAACAGCACCGGGATGAACACGGCGACGAGCGACAACGTCATCGTGACGATGGTGAAGCC
>CAYRBQ010000734.1:0-2260 GCA_964422305.1 uncultured Reyranella sp.
GCCAACAAGGTGGCGCGCAGCATCATGCGCCGCGCCGGCAACGGCCACGAGGGGGGTCAGCCCGTGGTGACGGTGCTGGGCGTGACCTTCAAGGAGAACGTGCCAGACATCCGCAATACCCGCGTGGTCGACATCGTGCGCGAGCTCGAGGATTTCGGGATCGCGGTGCAGCTCTCGGACCCGATGGCCGACGGCGACCTGCTGCACGAGGAGTACGGGCTGAAGCTCACCCCGCCGGAGAAGCTGAAGCCCGCCGACGCCGTCGTCGTGGCGGTGGCCCACAAGGCCTATCGCGAGGGCGGCTGGAAGCTGGTGCAGCCCCTGCTCAAGCGGGACGCGGGAGGATTCGTGGCCGACGTGCCGGGCCTACTCGACCGCGGGACGACGCCGGCCGGCGTTACTCTTTGGCGGTTGTAGGCCGCTGGGCCGCGCTCCGCGCGGCCCAGATGGCGGCTCCTACTTGCGGGAAGCAATCTTCAGGGGCGGCCGGGCAGCCGCGCTGGCGGCGGCTTCGGCGGCGTTGGTGCCGTAGTAGCCGCGATAGCGCGAGTAGTAGTCGCCGTGGTCGCCATAGCCGTAGCGGGCGTGCTTGGCGAGGTTCACACGGTTGATGACGATGCCGACATGGTTGGTGACGCCGAGCAGCGCCAAGGCGGCGGTCTTGACGACCTCGCGCGGCGTCTTGGCCCACTGCACGATGAACACCGTGTAGTCGGCCAGCCGCGAGATGATGCGCGCGTCGGACACCGCCATGACCGGCGGGCCGTCCAGGATCACGAGGTCGTAGCGCTCGGCGAAGACGCCCAGGGCGGCCTTCATGGCATGCGACTCGAGGATTTCCGGCGCGTTCGGGGTGTTGGCGCGGGCGCAGATGTAATCGACGCCCGAGAGGTCATGGCGCCGCGTGCACTCCTCCAGGGTCTTCATGCCCATCAGATACTCGTCGATCGTACCGCCCTTTTCCTTGAGGCCGAGCGCCGCCGAGAGGCGGGCCTGGCGCAGGTCGAGGTCGACGATCAGCACGCGCCGCGAGGCGTTCATCTTGGTCAGCAGGCCGCCCAGCGAGGCGGTGAAGGTCGTCTTGCCCTCGCTCGGCGTCGACGATGTGATGGCCACGATGCGCGGCGGCCGGTCGAGGCTGCCGAGGCTGATCGCGGTGAAGACCGCGCGGATCGATTCCGCCGCGGGCGAGGTGGTGTTCTCCAGCACGTGCGCCACGACGTTCGAGCGAGTCGTGGCCGGGCCCTTGACCTCGGGCACCATGCCGAGCACGCCGATCCCGGTCGCCTCCTCGACCTGGGCGGCCGAGCGGAACACGCGGTCGAGCTTCTCGGCGGCGACGGCGCCGGCCATGCCGAGCAGGCAGCCGATGACGAAGGCCGCCATCAGGCCGGTGCGGTAATTGGGCGAGGACGGCGCGCCCGCCGGCTGCGCATAGGCCAGGATGCGCGCATCGGCGCGCTGGATGTCCTGCTGCTCGCGGAGCTCCTTGAAGCGCGTCAGGAAGCCTTCGTACAGCGTGCGGTTGGACTGGGCCTCGCGCTCGAGCTGCTTCAGCTCGGCCTCGTACTGGCTGGCGGTCCCGGACACCACCGACGCCTTGTCGAGCAGCTCCTTGAGCTCGTCCTCCTCCGACTTTGCGGCGTCGAGCTCGGCACGCACGGCGAGCGTGATGCGCTGGGTTTCGGTGATGAACCGCGCGCGCACCGCCTGGAGCTCGCTGCGAATCGCCTGCATCTTGGGATGGTTGTCGCCGAGCTGGGAGGCGAGTTCGGCGCCCTTGCGCGTCAGGTCGACGTCCTGGATGCGCAGCGCCGCCAGCGTCGTGTTGTTCGCCACTTCGGGGATGTTGGCGAGTTCGCCGGGATTGAGGCTCGCCTTGCTGAGCGCGACGAGGCGGCCTTCCCGCTCGATGCGCTTGCCCTTGGCGGCGGTGTAGCGTCCATTGAGGTCGGTGAGGGTCTGCGTCGAGACGGCGCCCTCGGCGCTGCCCGCCAGGCCCTTGTCGCGACGATAGGCGGCGACCGCCTCCTCGGCGACCTGCAGGTTGCGACGCAGCTCGGCCAGGCGCTGCTCCAGCCACTCGGTGGCGCGCCGATTGGCCTCGTTCTTGGTGTCGATCTGGTCGGCGAGATAGGCCTCGGCGACGGCGTTGGCGATGCGCGCCGACATGGTGCCGTCGGGGCTTTCCGACGTGATGATGATCACGAAGGTGCGGCCGAGCAGCGAGACCTGCAGACGGCCAGCCACGGCACCGATC
>CAYRBQ010000735.1:0-2256 GCA_964422305.1 uncultured Reyranella sp.
CTCGAGAAGCGGGATCCCCAGTTCAATGGTCGGTAGTTCCCGGTCGGGCAAACGGTGTCGCAGGGGCCGTGCCTTCAAATTGGCGATTTCCCGGTGAAAATTCCGTAGGCTGATCGTTCGAAACTGGACCTTTCCGGAGGCAGATGATGTTGAAGGTCTTTGCGGGTGCCATGGCACTCCTTCTCGTGGCAGGGACCGCGTCGGCCGAGCCGGTCGTCTACACGTGGACGGGCATGGGCGAGAAGGGCACCGGCGGCGCCAAGTGTCCGACCTACAAGATGACGATCGACGTCACCGTCGACGGCAACGAGGTGAAGGGCCGCTTCCAGCAGGAAGGCCGCCCGGAGCGCAGCTTCCAGACCACGCTCGGCAAGAACGGCGCGATCAAGACGGCCGCCATGGTCGGTGGCGGCGGCATGATGGACGTCATCGGCCAGATCAAGGAGGGCGACTCCAAGATCAAGCTCGACGGCTACTGTATCTTCGAAGGCAAGCTGACGAAGAAGCAGTAGTCAGCCGTCCATCGCGATCGCGACGCGACCGGTGACGCTGCGCTCGAGCAGCGCGCGCATCGCCTGCGCCGCCTCGTCGAGGGCGAAGGTGCGGTCGACATGCGGCCGGCAGAGGCCCTGCTCGCACCAGCCGCGAATGCGCTCCATCAGAGCGAACGTCCGGTCCGCTTCCTCGAAGCGGGCGTCGTGCGGGCTCCAGCCGACATAGTAGCCGTAGTTGAAACCGGTCACGGCGAGCGTCTTGACCAGCAGGATGTTGGCCGGGATCTGCGGGATGGTGCCGCTGGCGAAGCCGATCGGGCAGATGCGGCCGCCCACGGCCATGCAGCGCAAAGACTGCGCGAACACCTCGCCACCGACGGGATCGTAGACCCGGTCGACGCCGCGGCCACCGGCGAGCTTCAGGACCTGCTCGCGGAAGTCGGTGCTGGAGTAGTCGATGACATGATCGGCGCCGTGCGCCTTGGCGAAGGCCGTCTTGCGCGCACCGCCCGCGGTGGCGATGACGGTGGCACCCAGGATCTTGCCGATCTCGACTGCCGCCATGCCGACGCCACCGGCAGCGGCATGGACCAGCAGCGTCTGGCCACGCTGCACGTCGAGCGCCTCAGGCCAGGTCAAAGCGCCACCCGAGGTCGGGTAGGAGATGGCGAGCTGGATGGCCTCGGTGAATCCCAGGTTACGCGGCTTGGGGAAGACGTTGACCTCGTGCGCCACCGCCTCTTCGGCGAGCCCGCCCCAGTCGAGCACGGCCACCACCTCGTCACCGACCTTGAGACGCTTGCAGGCCGCGTCGACCTCGATCACGACGCCCGCGACCTCGGTGCCGGGCGCGAAGGGGAAGGGCGGGCGGCGCTGGTACTTGCCGGCGATCACCAGGGTGGTGGCGAAGCTGACGCCCGCGGCGCGGACCTCGATGCGGACCTGGCCCGGCTTGAGCGGTGGCGACGGGACGTCCTCGAGACGCAGGTCTTCGGGACCGCCCCACTGGCGGCAGATCATCGCCCGCATGCTTCTCCTCAGCTCAGCCTGATCGGCAGCGCCTTCACGCCGCGCAGGATCAGCGAATCGTGCCACTCCGGCTCGCCGCCGCATAGCCCGACCTTGGGCACGCGCTCCGCGAGGCGAACGGCGGCGATCTGCGCCTCCAGGCGTGCCAGCGGCGCGCCGAGGCAGAAATGGATGCCGTGGCCGAAGGTCATGTGCGGGCTGACAGCGCGGCCGATGTCGAAACGCTCTGGATCGTCGAACGCCTCCGGGTCGCGGTTGGCGGAGTTCACGAAGGCGAAGACGCGCTGGCCGGCGCGGATGGTCTTGCCCGCCATCTCGAGGTCGGCCGCCGCCACGCGCGCCACCGCGCCGGAGGGGCCGTCGTAGCGCAGATATTCCTCGATCGCGGTGGCCGCGAGGCCGGGGTCCGCCACTAGCCGCTCCCACTGGTCGCGATGCTTCATCGAGTAGAGGAAGCCGTTGCCGATCAGGTTGGTCGTCGTCTCGTGGCCCGCGAACAGGAGCAGGATGCAGGTGCCGATGATCTCGTCGGTGGTGAGCGCGTCGCGGTCGTCGCGCGCCAGCACGAGCTGGCTGATCATGTCGTCGCGGGGCTCGGACGTCCGGGCCTCGACCAGCGTGCGGAAATAGCCCGACATCGCCTTGGCGCCGGCCTCGGCGCGCAGGTACTTGTTGCCGGCGACCTGCGCGGTGCCGATGAACAGAGCGATGTCGTCGGACCAGACCTTGACCC
>CAYRBQ010000736.1:0-2249 GCA_964422305.1 uncultured Reyranella sp.
AACCTCTCCGCCCACGGCCCCATCCTGCCGTTGGGGGCCGGCCTGCTCGCCCTGACGCCGATCAACGCCTTCCGGCCACGGCGCTGGCGCGGCGCGCTGCTGTCGCGCACGTCGAAGGTCGAGTTCACCATCCTCGACCCGCGCAAGCGCCCCGTGGCGGCGGCGGCCGACTCGGTCGAGATCGCCAACGTCGCCAGGGTGACCGTGACCGAGGCGGCCGACATCCGCCTCACTCTGCTGTTCGATCCCGAGCACGACCTCGAGGAGCGCATCCTCAAGGAACAATTCGTCCCTTGAGCGACAAGGGCGTCCCCTTCAAGCCCGAGAAGAAGCGGATCATCGGACACGGCGGCTGGGGACCGCTCGCGCTCGCCCTCGCGATCGGCACGGTCGGCGGCTTCGTCTTCGACTGGCTGCGCATGCCGCTCGCCTGGATGCTGGGCGCCTGCGTCTTCTGCACGGTCGCCGCCTTCCTCGGCCTGCGCATCGGCATGAAGGTCCGCCTGCGCCAGGGCATGATCATCATCCTGGGCGTGCTGCTGGGCTCGGGCTTCACGCCCGACCTGGTGCAGCGGCTGGGCGAGTGGGCGGTCAGCCTCTGCGTGCTGACCGGCATGACCATGACGGGCGCCAGCCTGTGCTTCGTCTGGCTGCGCATCTTCACCGGCTGGGACAAGGTCACCTGCTACTTCGCCTCGATGCCGGGCGGCCTGAACGACATGACCATCATGGGCGGCGCCATGGGTGGCGACGAGCGCGCCATCGCGCTCGCCCATGCACTCCGCATCCTCACCGTCGTGCTGACCATCCCGATCTGGTACCGCCTCGTTACCGGCGCGCAGACCAGTGTGCTCACCATGATGCACGGCGCCACGAGCAACGACTGGAAGGACTACGCGATCCTGATCGCCTGCGGCGTCGTGGGCGCGGTGGCGGGCCGCCTGCTGCGCCTGCCGGCGAGCTTCATGATGGGCCCGATGATCGTGAGCGCGCTAGCCCATCTCGGCGGCCTCACCAGCTCCCAGCCGCCCGGTGTGCTGGTCGCGGCGGCCCAGGTCGTGGTCGGCGCCGGCATCGGCTGCCGCTTCGTCGGCGCCAGTTTCGACAGGCTGCACAAGGAGATGGCGGCCTCGATCGGAGCGGCCTTCCTGCTGATCGCCTGCGCCGTGGGCTTCGCCGAGATCACCTTTCTGCTGACCGGCCTCAACTTCGACGCCACCGTGCTCTCCTACGCGCCCGGCGGCTTCGCCGAAATGAGCCTGATCGGGCTGGCGCTCGGCATCGAGATCGCGATGGTGGCGACCCACCATCTCTTCCGGCTGTTCCTGATCATCCTGACCGGCCCGCTGGTCTTCCGGACCTTCCTGCGAAGGGCGCCCTAAAGCATAGTCCGTTCGGCTGGAATCAGCCGAACGGACTATGCCCATGGTCGAGGCCCGTCGAACAACGCGTTTCCGATCAAGTTGAACCGCTTGCGGTTCAACTTGATCGGAAGCCGCACTAGGCCGAAATCCGGCACAGCTCCCTGTGCCACGACCTGTGCCGTCCGCCTGTTCGCCGATCGCTGCCATCCCCTTGATCCGGCGAGGAAAGTCGACGGTACACCCGCTCCCGCATCGAGGCCGTCCGTTCGAGCGGATGCGTGTTCGTCAGGCCCGCAGCGTGATGCCGCCGTCGACCACCAGCAGATGGCCGTTGACGTAGGCCGCCTCGTCGGAGGCGAGGAACAGCGCGGCGTTGGCGGTGTCCCAGCCCGTGCCCATCTTGCCGGTCGGCGAAGCCTTGTCGCGGATGGCGATCATCTTGTCGTAGGCCTGGTTGTGGTCCTTCTCGCCCTTGGCGTACTGCTCGGCCAGGAAGTCGATCATCGGCGTATGCATGAGACCGGGCAGGATCGCATTGCAGCGGATGCCCTTCTCCGCGTACTGCGAGGCGATCGCCATCGTGAGCGAGTTCACCGCGCCCTTGCTGGCATTGTAGGCGAGGTACGAGATCCCCTTGGGTGAACGGATCGAGGCGATCGAGCTCACGTTCACGATTGCGCCCTTGCCCTGCTTCTCCATCACCGGCAGCACGTGCTTGGCGGTCAAGAAGAAGCTCTTCACGTTGACGTCGAACACGCGATGCCACTCATCCTCGCTGAGTTCGACCGGCCCGCCCTGCGAGCCGATGCCGACGTTGTTGTCGAGGATGTCGATCCGGCCCCACTTCGCGAGGCAGGCGTCGACCAGCGCCTTCACATCGGCATT
>CAYRBQ010000737.1:0-2224 GCA_964422305.1 uncultured Reyranella sp.
CACGACGGGCGCCTCAGCAACGCCGACCTCGCCGAGCAGGTCGGCCTCTCTTCCTCGCCGTGCTGGCGGCGGGTGAAGGCGCTGGAGGAGGCGGGGGTCATCAAAGGCTACGCCGCGCAGGTCGACGCCAGGTCGGTCGGCCTCTCGGTCAACGTCTTCGTGAGCGTGTCGCTTTCGACCCAGAACGAGAAGTCGCTGAAGGCGTTCGAGGATGCGGCCGCTGCCCGGCCCGAGGTCATGGAGTGCTATCTCATGACCGGCGACAGCGACTACCTGCTGCGTGTCGTCGTGCCCGATCTCGAAGCCTACGAACGCTTCGTCATGGACTTCACCAAGATCCAGGGTATCGCACAGATCAGGAGCTCCTTCGCGCTGCGCCCGGTGAAGCAGGGCGCGGCATTGCCGCTCGCCGCCTCCAGCCGTTAGAGAAGACGCATGACAGCGCAGACGACGGCTCCCGGCTTTCCGTGGGTCATGACGATCCTCCTCGCTTTCGCGGCCATCATCTATCTCACCTTCGTGGCCAACCTGCTGGGCGCGCGCGGCAGCGACGCGGCGGGTCGTGGCATGGCGCTGGGCTTCGCCGCGATCCAGGGTCTCGCTCTGTGGCTGATCATCGGCGTCCTGTTCGCCATCGCCTTCTATCGCGGCGGCATGCCGGGCTACGCGATGGCGGCGGCCATCGTGTTCGTGCCGTTGTCGGGGATCGCGGCGGGCTCGGCCACCGGCCTCTACATGGAGCGCCACGGCGAGTGGCTGATCGCCGTGCCGATCGTGCTGCCGCTGTTGCTGGTCCTCTACGCTTTCTGGGCGCGGTTCACCGGATGGCATGTCGCGCTGCCGCCGGGACCGACCACGGCGCTTCTCGGCGGCGCCGTCATCGTCCTCACGCTCGTGCCGCTGGTGCTGACCACGATCGAGTACATGCCCAACCCCGAGCGCGATGCCGCGCGCGAGGCTGCCGTGAAGGCGCAGGAGGCCGATTACAAGAAGCGGCAGGAGGAAGCGGAGGCGGCTGAGGCCGCACAGTTCGCCAAGCTCGGACCGGACTCCTCGCTGCGCGACTATCTCGAGTTCCTGCCGCTCGGACACACCCGCTTCAAGGATGCCGTCGCCGGCGCGCGGCTGGTCAAGACGCGCAACGCCGATGCCCGGGCGCTTCTCAACGAAGGAATGATCGGCGAGCTGGCCGATCTCTGGGATCTCCGGGTCGATCCGCTCGCGGTCTGCCAAGCCTACGGCAATGCGCTCAAGGCCATGGCAAACAGGGTCCGGCGCACCGAACCCGGCTTCATCAACGCCGCGATCGAGATCGAGTGGCAGCTTCCCAACATCGAGTGGCTGGTCGGTGCCAAGTGCGATCTCGGCGACGCGCTCGCCGAAGCCGAGACGCGCATCCGCGAGGTTTCCGACTCGAGCCGCGTCACCAGTATCGCCGACCGGCTGGGCGAACTGCGCCGGCAGCGCTAGGCGAGGTCGATCTCGCCCGTCATCACCGGCACGCAGCGCCCGCCGATATAGGTCGCGACGACTTTGCCAGATTTCTTCTCTGCCGAGGCTTCGAGGATCGACGGCCGGCCCATGTCGAAGCCCTGGCCGATGGTCTTGGAAAGGATGAGGTCCTTCTCCGCCGCCTTATGCGCGAGGAGGCCGATCAGCGTGATGTTGGCGCTGCCGGTCGCGGGATCTTCTGGCACGCCGTAGAGCGGGGCGAACATGCGGGCCTGCACCTCGACGCCGTGCTCCTTTGCCGCGACGTAGAGATGGACGCCGACCGTCCGGTTCATCGGCAGGTGCCTGGCGAAGACGTCGTTGTTGCCGAGCGCGGCCTTCAGCACGTCGCGCGAACGGACCTCGGCGAACAGGAAGTTGTTGCCCGTCGAGGCGACGATGGGCTGGCCGACGATGTCGGCAGGCTTCAGGCCAACGGCGGCGGCCACGATCTCCGGCTCGACGGTCTCGCCCAGCGTGAGGAGCTGCGGCGCGGCCAGCCGGGTCGCCACCACGACGCCGTTATCGCGGCGGATGTCCATCGGCACCAAACCGGCTTTCTCCTCGAACACGAGCTTGTCGCCCGTCACCCGGCCCGCCCGCGCCAGCACGAAGGCCGTGCCGACATTGGGATGCCCGGCGAAAGGCATCTCGGCCTTGGGTGTGAAGATTCGCACCTCTGCGGCATGCTTGGGGTCCTTGGGCGGCAGCACGAAGGTCGTCTCGGCGAGGT
>CAYRBQ010000738.1:0-2219 GCA_964422305.1 uncultured Reyranella sp.
AGTGATGGATGCGGCCCGGGCCGAGGCGGCCCTGGGCGATCTCGAAGCCGCGGCCCTCGCCCAGCAGGATGGCCGACTTGGGCACGCGCACGTTGTCGTAGATCACCTCGGCGTGGCCGTGCGGCGCGTCGTCGTAGCCGAAGACGTGCAGCATCTTCACGATCTTGATGCCCTTGGCGTCGCGCGGCACCACGATCATCGACTGCTGCCGGTAGGCCGGCGCGTTGGGATCGCTCTTGCCCATCAGGATGATGACCTTGCAGCGCGGGTCGCCCATGCCCGACGACCACCACTTGCGGCCGTTGATGACGTACTCGTTGCCGTCGCTCTCGATGCGGCACTCGACGTTGCGCGCGTCGGACGAGGCGACCGCGGGCTCGGTCATGGCGAAGCAGGAGCGGATCTCGCCGTTCAGGAGCGGCTTCAGCCACTTCTCCTTGTGTTCGGCCGAGCCGTAGCGGGCGAACACTTCCATGTTGCCGGTATCGGGCGCGGAGCAGTTGACCGATTCCGAGGCGATCGACGAACGGCCCAGCACTTCGCAGATCGGCGCGTAGTCGAGGTTGGAGAGGCCCATCGTGCCGTGCGTATCGCCGCTGTCGCGGTCGGCGGGCAGGAACATGTTCCAGAGGCCGCGCTTCTTCGCTTCGGCCTTGCACTCTTCGATGACCGGCGGGAGCTGCCAGCGATCCTTGGCCTTCTCCATCTGCTCTTCATAGACGGGCTCGGCCGGGTAAATGACCTCGTCCATGAATTTGTTGAGCTTCTCGAGCAGCGCCTTGCTGCGGTCCGATTATTCGAAGTCCATCGCTCTCTCCCTGTGTGCTGCGGCGGACTCTGGCCGAAATCGGCGGCGATGTGAACGGGCATTCACGCCGCAGCGGGGGTTCGCGGAGCGAACCCGGTCGCAGGCAATGCCAGCACGAAAAGGGGCGATTCTGTCGCTTGCCGCGCCCCGCCCGCGGCCCCTAAATCGCGCGACAAGAAGTGACGGGGGAAACGCGTTGGACAGCGTGATGCAGGTGCCCTTCAAGCCGATCGATTTCCTGAGCCGCGACGTCAGGGTCGATCGGCGGAACGACGGCACGATCGTGATGCAGTCGAACCACAGGCTGAAGCCCTACGCCCGGCATGTCCCGGAACTGCTGGCGAAGTGGGCGGCCGAGGCGCCCGACCGGCTGTGGCTGGCGCAGCGCCGCGGGCCGGACCGCGAGTGGCTGAAGCTCACCTACGGCGAGGCCAAGAAGCAGGTCGATGCGGTGACGCAGGCGCTGCTCGATCGCGGCTTCGGTCCCGACAGGCCGGTGATGATCCTGTCGTCCAACTCGATCGAGTTCGCCCTGCTCACGCTCGCCGCCATGCAGGCGCGCGCCCCCGTGGCGCCGGTGTCGCCGGCCTATTCGGTGATGAGCCAGGACCACGCGAAGCTCAAATACGTCTTCGACCTCGTGAAGCCCGGGCTGGTGTTCGTGCAGAACGGCGAGATCTATGCGCGGGCGCTGGCGGCGCTGAACTTGGAAGGCGTCCTGCTGGTCCATGTCGACAAGGCGCCGCCCAGGATGCAGTCGCTGCCGTGGAGCGAGCTGGTCGCCGCCCGGGCGACGGACGCCGTCGCGCGGTCGGTGGCGAAGATCGAGCCGAAGACGGTGGGCAAGTTCCTGTTCACCTCGGGCAGCACCGGCATGCCCAAGGCCGTGATCAACACGCAGGAGATGATGTGTGCCAACGTCGCCATGATGAGCATGGCGCGCATCAGGAAGCCCACCGATCCCTCGCCGGTGATGCTCGACTGGCTGCCGTGGAACCACACGATGGGCGGCAACGCGACCTTCCAGGGCAACCTCAACGAGGGCGGCACGACCTGGATCGACGACGGCAAGCCGCTGCCCGGCCTGTTCGAGGAGACGCTGCGCAACCTGCGCGAGGTCTCGCCGACCTCCTTCTCCAACGTCCCGGCGGGCTACGCCATGCTGGCGACCGCACTCGAGAAGGACGAGGCGCTGGCCAAGCGCTTCTTCAAGAACATCAACGTGCTCTCCTACGGCGGCGCGACCCTGCCACAGGATCTGTACGAGCGCATGGAGGCGCTGGCGGTGAAGCACACCGGCTATCGCATTCCCTTCGTCACCGGCTGGGGCTCGACCGAGACCGCGCCGACCGCCACCAGCGTGCACTGGGCGTCGGAGCGCGTCGGCCTGGTCGGGCTTCCCTATCCCGGG
>CAYRBQ010000739.1:0-2218 GCA_964422305.1 uncultured Reyranella sp.
CAGGTTCGTCGAAACCAATGGCACCTGTCAAACTCGCGGTCTCGGCGGCCGGCGCGGGTCGGCATCACGCAGTCGAACATGTCGATGCCGCGGGCCACGGCGCCCACGATGTCCGACGGTCGTCCGACGCCCATCAGGTAGCGCGGCTTGTCCTGGGGCAGCATCGGCACGGTGGTGTCGAGCGTGCGGAACATCAGCTCCTGGCCTTCGCCCACGGCGAGCCCGCCCACGGCGTAGCCGTCGAAGCCGATGGCGGTCAGCGCCCTGGCGCTCTCCTCGCGCAGCGCGGGGAAGATGCTGCCCTGCACGATGCCGAACAGCCCATAGCCCGTCCGCTCGGTGAAGGCCTGCTTGCCGAGCTCGGCCCACTTCATCGAGAGGCGCATGGAGAAGGCGGCCGCCGGCTCCTCGACCGGCCAGCTCGTGCACTCGTCGAACGACATGGTGATGTCGGCGTCGAGCAGGCGCTGGATCTCGATGGACCTCGCCGGCGTCAGCCGGTGCTGCGTGCCGTCGACCGGCGAGCGGAAGGTGACGCCGTCATCGTCGAGCTTGCGGAGCTCCTTGAGCGACATCACCTGGAAGCCGCCGGAGTCGGTCAGGATCGGGCCCGGCCAGTTCATGAACTTGTGCAGCCCACCCAGCGCCGCCACGCGCTCCGCGCCCGGCCGCAGCATCAGGTGGAAGGTGTTGCCCAGCACGATCTCCGCGCCGGTCTCGGCGACCGATTGCGGCAGCATCGCCTTCACCGTGCCGGCGGTGCCCACGGGCATGAAGGCCGGCGTCTCGATCGTGCCGTGCGCCGTCGCGATCCGCCCGCGCCGTGCCGCGCCGTCCCGGCCCTTGAGCTCGAAGGAAAGACTCATCGGCGCAACAGACAACAATCGCCGTAGGAATAGAAGCGGTATCGCGCGCCGACGGCGTGCGCATAGGCCTCCTTCATGCGTTCGAGGCCGGCGAAGGCGGCGACCAGCATGAAGAGCGTGGAGCGCGGCAGGTGGAAGTTGGTGAGCAGCAGGTCGACGGCGCGGAACCGGAAGCCCGGCGTGATGAAGATGTCGGTCTCGCCGCTCCATGCCCTCATCGGTCCAGTGCGCGCGACACTTTCCAGTAGGCGAAGCGACGTCGTGCCGACCGCGACCACGCGCCGGGCGCGGGCGATCGCATCGGCCGTCGCCTGCGGGACCTCGCCCCATTCGGCATGCATCGTATGGGCGTCAGTGTCGTCGACGCGGACGGGCTGGAAGGTGCCGGCGCCGACATGCAGCGTGACGCCTGCCGTCTCGATGCCGGCCTCGGCGAGAGAGGCCATGAGGGCCGGCGTGAAGTGCAGGCCCGCGGTGGGGGCGGCGACGGAACCGTCATGCCGGGCGAACAGTGTCTGGTAGTCGGCGCGGTCCTGCGCGTCGGCGGTGCCGCCGCGGATGTACGGCGGCAGGGGGACCGCGCCACCCTTCTCCAGCGCCGCCAGAAACGCCGGACCGCTGCGGTCGAATTCCAGCACCACCGAGCCGTCCTCGCGCTTGTCGGCGACGGTCGCGGACAGGCCCTCGAAGGCCAGCCGATGGCCCGGCTTCATGCGCTTGGCCGGCCGCGCGAAGGTGAGCCAGCGTCCATCGCCGAGATCGCGGATCAGCAGCGCCTCGACCTTGCCGCCTTCGGGCCGCGTGCCGATCAGCCGGGCCGGGATGACCTTCGTGTCGTTGAACACCAGCAGGTCGCCCTGGCGAAGCAGGCTCGGCAAATCACGGACTGTCCGGTCATGCAGTCCATCGGACGTCACGTCGAGCAGCCGTGCCGCATCCCGCGGCACCACGGGCCGCTGGGCGATCAGGTCCTCGGGAAGCTCGAAGTCGAAGAGGTCGACGCGCATCAGCCGTCAGACGGCGCCCACGTCCATCACCTCGGGAGCGGAATCGTCGGCCGGCGGCTCGTTGGCCGGATCGACCAGCGCCACGAAGCGGTGCACACCGTCCACCACCACGCGCTTCACGCGGGCGCGGGTCTCCAGGCAATGGAGGTGCGCCAGCGTCTCGCCGAAGGCGAAGACGATCTGGTTGTTGTCGAGATGGCGCGGGAACAGGACCGGCACCATGTCCCATGCGGTCGCGCCCTCGGGACCCCGGGCGGCGATCGCCAGCTCCATGTCGTTCAGCCGCGCATCGTGATGGGCGACGAGCTGGTCGAGGCGCGTATGCAGGCCGATGAAGGGGAAGCC
>CAYRBQ010000740.1:0-2217 GCA_964422305.1 uncultured Reyranella sp.
CGCCGCCGCCGTCCGTGATGACGCAGCAGTCGAGCCGGTGGAGCGGATCGGAGATCATCGGCGAGTTCACGACTTCCTCGACCGTGACCACGTCCTTCAGGAGCGCATGCGGATTGTATTGCGCGTGGTGCGAGGCCGCGACCTTGATCCAGGCGAGCTGCTCGGAGGTCGTGCCGAACTCGTGCATGTGGCGCATGGCGCACATCGCATACATGTTCACGACCGTCGGGCCGTACGGAAACTCGAAGGGCTCGTCCGGCGTCGGCGTGCCGCCACGGCTGCGCGGCACGGTGCCGGTCGCCATGCCCTCGGCGCGCGGCCGGCCGGCCAGCGTGATCAGCGCCACCTTGCACTTGCCCGCGGCGATCGCCTCGGCGGCATGGCCGACATGGAGGACGTAGGAAGAGCCGCCGGTGTCGGTCGAATCGACGTGGCGGACCTTGAGGCCCATATACTCGACCATCGACATCGGGCCGAGCCCGGGCGCGTCGCCGGCGCAGAAATAGCCGTCAACATCGTCCTTGGTGAGGCCCGCGTCTTCCAGGGCGCCCTTGGCCACCTCGGCATGGATCTGGGCCAGCGAGAGATCCTTCGCCAGACGCGTCGGATGCTCGTAGATGCCGGCAATGTAGGCTTTGCCCCTGATGCTCATCGGCGGGCTGTCTCCTTGGGTCTATGTTGCACTGCATCGTGGCCGAGGCAGCGCTCACGGGAAAGCGATCACTTCCGCCCCGAGGAACCGTGTTAGATTCGCCGAAACAACGTTGAGGGTCGTCATGCTGGGCCGTCTTGTCGTTTCGATCGTCGTCGCGTGCTTGGCTTTCACGGGCATCGCGCGGGCCCAGAACAAGGCCGAACTGCTCTGGTACAGCCAGGCTGCGTTCAAGCTCACCACGCAGACCGGCAAGGTGATCATGATCGATCCCTGGATCATGGGCGCACCGCTGACGCCGCCGGAGCTCAAGAACCTCGACGCCATCGGCAAGGTCGACCTGATCCTGGTAACGCACGGCCATGGCGATCACATCGGCGACGCGCTCGAGCTCTCCAAGAAGCACGATGTGCCGATCTGGGCGCCGGCCGGGCTCAACCAGACCCTGCTGACGCTCGGCCTGATGCCATCCAAGCTCGTGCCGCGCATGAACAAGGGCGGCATCATCGAGCCCTTCCCCGGCGTGAAGATCACCATGGTGCGCGCCGAGCACTCTTCGGAGATGGTCCTGAAGGACCCGACGACCGGCAAGGACACGACCTACTTCGCGGGCGAGCCGGTCGGCTTCATCATCGAGCTGGAGAACGGCTTCAAGATCTACCATATGGGCGATACCGGCCTGTTCGGCGACATGAAGATGATCGGCGAGTACTACAAGCCCGATCTCCTGCTGGTGCCGATCGGAGGGCACTTCGTGCTGAACCCGAAGGACGCGGCCTACGCCACCAAGGAGCTGATCAAGCCCAAGATGGCGTGGCCGATGCACTACGCCAGCAACCCGATGCTGCGCGGCACGCCGGCTCAGTACAAGGAAGCGATGGGCCAGACGTCGATCGAGATCCTCGACGTCAAGCCGGGCGACAAGAAGCAGTTCTGACGATCAGTCGCCGGCGACATCGCGGGCGCCCGGCGTGCGCGCCCGGAACTCCTCGGGCGCCTCGCGGCCGGCGTCGGTGAAGGCCTTCTTCACCGCCGCCACGTTGGGGCCGAAGATGCCCTTGCGGTTTTCCTTGGCCCACTGGTTCGAGTTGAGGATCGTGTCGAGCGAGCCCTGGAAGCGCGGCATCACGTAGCGCGCGAAGAGCTCGTAGGAGCGCAGGAGCTGCTCGCGCGTCGCCCATTCGTGGGCGCGGAACAGCACGCCGCCGAAGCCGCCGTTGGAATAGCCCAGCAGCCGCTCGATGCCCTTGGCCACGGTGTCGGGGCTGCCGACCAGCGTGGTGCCCATCTTCACGCCGTCGCGCAGCGGATCGTCGGCGCGGCCCGGCGGACGGCCGAGCGTGTCCTCGAAATAGGTCACGGTCTCGTTGCGCTCGCCCTTGTAGACCTCGCGCAGCGCCTGCTCGTCGTCTTCGGCCACGTGCGCGTTCACGACAACGCGCCACTTCGAGCGATCGGCCTTGTGGCCGTGCTTGGCCGCGGTCTCCTCGTAGATGCCCCACTGCTTGCCGAGCATTTCCGGGCCGCCGGGAATGCCGGCGCCGATCGACAGCACGCCGAGCCCA
>CAYRBQ010000741.1:0-2216 GCA_964422305.1 uncultured Reyranella sp.
GTTCTTGTAGAGCAGCGGCACGTAGACGTTGGTGACCTTGGCGGCGACCAGCAGCACCATCGCCACGACCACCCGCACGCGTAGGTTCGTTTCACCCTTCGGCCACAAATGACGCGCCAGGATGCCGATCACGCCCCAGGTGCGCTTGCGGTCCATCGCGGGAGGGCGGTCGGTGCCAGGCGGCGACATGAACGAAAAATGCCTTAATGAGTCCACAAGTACTGTGGCGCGGGAAGCGTCGGCCTTCTATCGTGCCGGAGTGCCCGAGGTAAGCCCCTTCTGGAAGGGATTTCATGAGATTTCGTAGGGCCTTAGTCGCATTTGCCTTGACCGTGGGTACGCCCATCGCGGCCTCGGCCCAAGCATCACGTCAGGTGGAAATCGCCTACGAAATCACCTTTGCGGGCTTCGCCGGCTTCCGCATCGATGTGACCGCCCGCTTCAACGGGTCGAACTACGACATCGAGACCCGGACCTTCAAGGAAGGCCTCCTGCGGGCGATCACCATGCACTATGAAGGACGCAATCGCGCCTGGGGCGGATTCACCGGGCAAGGCGTCCTGCCATCGGCTGGCTCATTGTCGATCATCGTCGGCGACAAGCCGCGTACCTGGATCGCGCAGTATTCCGGCGGCGTCATGGTGGAGACACACAATCCGGAGTGGAAGCCGCCCGCGCAGCATGCAATCACCGAGGAGCAGCGCCGGGGCTCGCTCGATCCCTTGTCGGCGGGACTGAGCGTCGGCTTCGCAGGCGATGCCGCCTGCGACCGGACCGTGCAAAGCAACGACGGCAAGCGCCGCATCGACATCATCATCAAGAAAGTCGGCACCGAGTCGGCAGCGACAGCCGGCGTTCCGGGTGCTCGGGGCGACCTGCTCATCTGCGAGATCTTCACCAAGAGGATCGCAGGCGAATTTCACGATGCGCCGAAGGAAGCCGAGACGGAGCGCGAGCGACCGATGCGCATCTGGCTCGCCCGGCTCGACGACACGAACATCCGCTATCCGGCGAAGCTGGAAGCACAGACGGGTTTCGGAACCATTCGCGGCAAGATCCTGTCGTTCAGGGAACGTCCGCTCACGCCGGAAGAAAGCCAGGCTCTCCGGCGCTAGGCTGCGCGCTTCTGGCCGCGCTTGCGCAGAATCGACAGGATCTCGGCGGCGGCGGCTGGGATGTTGGTGCCCGGACCATAGATCGCAGCGACTCCGGCACTCTTCAGAAAGTCGTAGTCCTGTGCCGGAATCACGCCCCCCACCACGACCAGGACCTCCGAACCGCCCTGCTTGCCGAGCTCCTCGATGAGCTGCGGCACCAGCGTCTTGTGACCGGCCGCCTGGCTCGAGACGCCGATCACGTGCACGTCGTTCTCGATCGCCGCACGGGCAGCCTCCTCGGGCGTCTGGAAGAGCGGGCCGATATCGACGTCGAAGCCCAGGTCGGCGAAGGCCGTGGCGATCACCTTGGCGCCGCGATCGTGTCCGTCCTGGCCCATCTTGACGACCATGAGGCGGGGCCGGCGGCCCTCCTCATCGGCAAAGGCCGCGATGTCGGTACGGATGCGTTCCAGCCCCTCGTCGCCCTCCCATTCGCCGGCATAGACGCCGGAGATCGAGCGCACGGTCGCTTGGTAGCGGCCGTAGACGCCTTCCAGCGCCGACGAGATCTCGCCGACCGTGGCGCGTGCCCTCGAAGCTTCGATGGAGAGCGTGAGCAGGTTGCCCGTGCCGTTGCGCGCGGCCTCGCCCAACGCCTTCAGGGCGGCGACGCACTTCGCCTCGTCGCGTGACGCGCGGATCTTGTTCAGCCGTGTGACCTGCGATTCGCGCACGACGTCGTTGTCGACGTCCAGGATCTCGATGGCAGGCTCTTCCCTGAGCTGGAACTTGTTGACGCCGACCACGATCTCCTCGCCGCGGTCGATCCGCGCCTGGCGACGCGCGGCCGCCTCCTCGATGCGCAGCTTGGGCATGCCGGCCTCGACGGCCTTGGTCATGCCGCCCAACGCCTCGACTTCCTGGATGAGCTTGCGCGCCTCGGCGACGAGGCTCGCCGTCAGCGCCTCGACGTAGTAGCTGCCGGCCAGTGGGTCGACGACCTTGGTGACGCCGGTCTCGTGCTGGAGGATGAGCTGGGTGTTGCGCGCGATGCGCGCCGAGGTCGGCGTCGGCAGCGCGATCGCCTCGTCGAACGAGTTGGTGTGCAGCGACTGCGTG